>JAGLHR010000396.1 GCA_023143415.1 Thiomargarita sp.
TAGGGTGGGTAGAGCGAGAGCGAAACCCACCGAACCAAATGGTGCGTTTCACTCTACCCACCCTACTTTTTACGATTTTTGATTGATGTATCACGATGAGCGACGGTGCGTGGGAACGAACATAAATGCTTAAATTTGCAATGAATTTTATAAAGAGGAACAAATGGAAAGATTTAAAAACGGAAAACAGACCATATTTTGGGGAGATGCAATTGAAGCATTACAAAAAGAAATTGAGGATAATTCGATTGATTTAATATTCGTCGATCCACCTTACAATATTGGAAAAAATTTCAATGGAAGTCAAGAAAAATGGTCTTCGAGTAATGAATATTTAAAATGGTGTTATAACTGGATAGATTTATGTTTGAGCAAACTAAAACCGACAGGAAGCTTTTATGTTATGACAGCAACTCAATTTATGCCGTATTTTGATATTTATCTGCAAAAGAAAGTTGAAATATTATCCAGAATTGTATGGTCCTACGATAGTTCAGCTGTGCAAGCTAAAAAGCATTACGGTTCTTTATATGAACCGATACTGTTTTGTGTTAAGGATAAACAGAATTATACATTCAATACAGATGAGATTCTTGTTGAAGCTAAAACAGGTGCAAAACGAAAATTAATAGATTATCGTAAAAATCCACCACAAGTTTATAATTCAAAAAAAGTACCTGGCAATGTTTGGGATATTCCACGAGTAAGATATAGAATGCCTGAATATGAGAACCACCCTACTCAAAAACCAATACTGTTACTTGAACGCATAATTAAAGCAAGTTCAAAAGAAAATGATGTTGTTTTATATCCCTTTTCCGGCACTTTTACCACATCTTATGTTGCAAAACAGTTGAATAGAGAGTCTATTGGAATTGAATTACAAGATGAATATGTCAAAATTGGACTAAGACGATTACAAATAGCTGATGAGTTCAACGGTGAAAAACTGGAAAAAGAAGTCAGAACATTTGAAACAGCAAAACAAGAATCATACTCTCGTTCCCAAACTCTGTTTGGGAACGAGAAACAAAAATGAAAATTTTACCCTTTATATTTGAATCAGAATTTGAGAATTTGAGAATTTTCAGAATAAATACTCGGTTATATTCAAAATAAATGATTTATTTTTAGGGCATTTTAAAAATGGCTAAAACTTACAAATATAATATAATCAATAACTTAATAATATTTTACCTAATGTTTTTATTCTGAAAATTCTCAAATTCTGAAAATTCTGATTCAAACATTTATTGGAGTTAAATATGATGATAGAAGAACAAACTAAAGATATACTAGAAGGTGAAGAGGATTCAAATGATATTTATCCCAACGCGACGGTTAAAATTTCTAAAGAACAATTTAGTATTTATGATTTAAAAAGACAATATGATAAACGTCAAAATATCATTATCGCACCGATTTTCCAAAGAAATGATGTCTGGAATTCTAAGCAAAAAAGTGAATTAATTGAATCCGTTTTAATGGGTATTCCTATTCCAATCATGTATTTTTTTGAGGGGAAAGATGGCAAAAGGCAGGTTGTGGATGGTCGTCAAAGATTAACGACTTTTTTTAGTTTTATTGACGGTGAATTTAAACTAAACAATCTAAAGATTTTAAAAGAGCAAAATGGTAAACGCTTTGAAGATTTAGAACCGGTTTATCAGAGCTTGATAGAAGATTATCAGTTGCTTATTTATATCATTCAACCACCAACACCGGAAAAAGTCAAGTTTGATATTTTTGATAGAGTTAATCGTGGTGGCACTCAATTAAATCATCAAGAAATGCGAAATGCTTTATATCAAGGTAAAGCAACGGAATTATTAAACCGACTAGTTAAATTGGACTGTTTTAAACAGGCTACCGGTGATGCGATCAATAGCACAAGAATGAAAGATAAATATGTCGTTTTAAGATTTTTATCTTTTTATATGTTACACGAAAACTGGTTAGGTGAAATTACCTATAAAAGTGATATTGATGATTTTCTAGCTAAGACGATGAAATTTATCAATAAATTAAGTGAAGACAAAATTGAAAGTTTAGAACATCTCTTTCAAACGGCTATGCAGAATAGCTATGAAATTCTTGGTGAAAATGGATTTAGATTTGCTAAAAAAGGTCAATATACTAAACCAATTGCTATGGCATTATTTGAAATAATGGCTTATTTTTTTAGTGATAGAGAGATTGGAAATCTTGATAAAGATTTGGTTAAAAAAGAAGTAGAACTTCTAAAATCAGAATTTAAACAAAGCGGAACTTTCTTGAGCAAAATAGATAATTCAATTAATGTTAAGTACCGATTTGAGAAAATTAAAGAACTAAGAGCCTCTTGCAAAACTCTGAATACATAAGGTTTAAGAAATCCGATTTTTTTCAAAAATCGGATTTCTCAGCTCGAAAAAGCGATTTTTACAAGTCCCCCCCTCAGAGAAAAATTACTATGATCAATAACTTAAAAATTAACCAATTCAAATGTCTTGGTGATGAATCTTTTACTTTTAAGAATTTAACCATTCTAACGGGTTTAAATTCTGCCGGTAAATCTTCTGTTATTCAAAGCATTTTATTAATGTCTCATTATTTTGGTGAGAAAAAATTCTTATCAGAAAATCTGCTTGACTTTACTAATAACAGAAACAAATACCTCAATGCAAAAGCATTTTCAATTGAGATAGATGGTATTTGTTTAACGAAAAATATTGATGCAACAAATCCACAAGGAAATTTGCCACATTTCACAATTGAACAAGACCTATTTCACGTCGATGCAAACCGATTAGGTCCTGAAGAACTCGCGTTATATAGTAGCGAAAATAAAATTGGCCAACATGGGGAATTTATTTTTAGTTACTATGAACAAAATAAAAGTAATGTGATTGAAAAATCTTTGATTAAAAGTGCAAATTCAGATACATTACAGAGTAATCTCGATTACTGGTTAAGCGATATTTTAGGTTGTGAAGTAGAGCTGAAAACAGAAAGAGTCGCCACGAGTCATGTCAAAGTCAGTTATCAGTTCAATCAACTTCAAGCAATCTCACCTGATAGTTTAGGGGCAGGAACGAGCTATGTTGCTAAAATCTTGATTGTCTGTTTACTCGCGAAAAAAGGTCATGTTTTACTTCTTGAAAATCCAGAAATTCATTTACATCCCAAAGCGCAAGCCAAACTGGGGGAATTTTTTGCTTTTATTGCAAATAACGGCGTTCAAGTGGTTTTAGAAACCCATTGTGAAAATTTAATTGATAAAATTAGATATGAAATCTATAAAAATCACATTAATAATGATGATGTTGTCATTTACTATAAAGAGGATTCAAAAACCCCTTTTGAAAAAATAGAAGTTGATGGAACTGGACATTTCATTCGGGAAAATAAAGAAACCAATGACAATTTTCCCGCCAGTTTTTTCGGAACAAATTTAACAGAACTTTTGGAAATGGGATAAAAAATAATGGAATATACGATTGTTTTAAGCGACGATCTGTTAAAAGCGTATTATGACTTTAAAAATGCAAAAAATGTTGATCAAAATATCATCACCAATCTTTTGAAGTATTATTCTAGGCATTTAACCAATATTGCCCAATTAAAAAGAATTGCAATAGAGGTGGATGATTCTTTCATCAAGAATTTATTACGGAAAGGTTATATAAATCAAACATTAGAAGAACTTTGCGAAAAAACGATATACAAATTCATTTTAAATACTGAAAGGAATGATTACCCGTATATCAATATTAATGCTGATAAAATCGAAAGAAATTTCACTGCGACTTATGGTAAAAATGAAAGCCGTGATAAAACGATTAAGCATATAAAAGCCTTATGTAAAAATGCTAAACATATTTTTATCTATGATAAATATATGAATGATAAAGTGATTCAAAAAATATCTCAAATTTTGCCTCAAAAGAAACTAAACATAATTTATAAAGAAGGGCAATTAGCTCAAACGCAAATAAGTCGCTTAAAAAAAGAATGTAAAGAGTGGAAAATTCAACAAGATAGCAAAAATACTTATCATGATTATCACGATAGATATTTGTTGATTGATAATCACATCGAAATGATTTTAACCAGTGGATTTGACTATTTATTTGATGAAAACAAAGACTTTACCTATATTGTTAGAAATCGCTCACAGGGAAAATAATTTTAATGAGATTAAGTCAATTACAACATGATATAATTATTCAGGAAACTAAAAAAATGTTCGGAATATCTGTTACCATCAGGCTATTCGGTTCAAGAGTTAATGACAAACTCAAAGGTGGCGATATTGATTTATTTTTAGAGTTTCCAAATAAAAACCCAGATTTATGGAAAAAAATATTACACTTAAACACGGCACTACAGAAAAGATTAGGAGAACAAAAAATAGACATTATCGCACACCAACTAGGTGAACATTTAAGTGAACTACACAAAGAAGCCCTGAAAAATGGAATTATTTTATGACTGAACCTAACACAAGAATAAAGCAAATTCTCTCGGTGCTTGAAAAAGAGGATATCTTGTTACAAGATGTCACTAAGCGACTGTTTAATCAAAGTGAACTAAGCCCCACTTGGCTACACAAAACATTGAACACACCGGAAGGAATTGATAGACTTGAGTCTTTTACCAGCAAGTTTAGTCGAATGCAAGATACATTTACTGATAAACTGCTACCCTTATTTTTAAGGTTATTTGGTGAAGTGCCGGCAACGGCTATAGACAACCTTCACCGGTTAGAACAACTCAAATTGATCAATCATGCTGACGCTTGGGTAGAACTGCGACTGTTACGCAATAAATTAGTGCATGAATATGTTGACAATACTGAAGAATTATTTAATCATTTGGTATTGGCTAAAGAACTCTCCCTTGAATTACATGACAGTTTTCATAAAATTAAATTAAAAATTCACAAATCGGTAGCCAAGTAGCAAGAGTAAAAATCAAAGAGGTAATCAGAACTTCGAATCCTGTTAAAAACATGAAAATTAAAATTTCCAATTTAGGTTCGATTAAAGAAACAGAACTTGAATTGCGCCCCTTAACGGTAATTATTGGTCAAAATAACTCAAATAAGACTTATCTGGCTTATTGTGTTTATGGCATTTTGCAACAATGTTTACTGTCTATGGATCGTCTTGATCAAATCAACAATTTAAATTCGCTTATGGGATGGTCTCAATTGGTGAACGAATCCATTCATCAAGAAATTGAACGCCACTTATTTGAACGGTTAATTGCTCAATCAACAAACAATGAACTGTTTTTAAAAAAGCCTAAAGCCAATGTAGAAGCCGCTTTTATTGAAACGCTGACAACAGTATTCAATAAGAATATCTATCGCTTTAAAAGAAAAATCAGTATTTTTTTTCAAGATCATGATAAAAAACTGTTCGCCAACAGCAATTTTTCTCTTTTACCAGAAACATTTAACGCGCTATTTGATAATCGCATTCCCATTCTTGGGATAGAAGGCAAACCCATTGAAGAACGTATTGCACAGGCATTAATTGATCGTATTATTAATACAGTATTACCAAAGCCATTTCTGCTACCAACAGAGCGTAATGCCCTGGTACTCAATTATAAAACGCTTAATAGCCAGCGTTCCAACGGGTTAGAACACCGCCACTCGCAATTTCATGACAAAATCCAAAAACCTGATGAATCTGTTCAGATTCGTTATCCTCAGCCAGTAGAGGATTTCTTGAGTTTTCTGAAAAATAGTGAAATCAATAAAAACGGAAAGTTGATTCCAACCACCCCATTTCAAATATTGGCTGATAAAATTGAACGGGATATACTTGACAAGAACCATATTTTCTATGAATCGACTGTACTTGAAGAGAACGAAATCAAAGTCAAAGGTAAAGAAATCAAAGTCAAAATCAATGACAAACTAACGATTGACTTATATAATGCCTCCTCCGCAACTAAGCAATTAACGCCTTTATTGTTATATTTACGCTATCGTGCTAAGGAAAACGATTTGCTGATTATAGATGAACCAGAAATGAATTTGCATCCAAAATCTCAGGCAAAACTGCTTGAAATATTTTGTATTTTGGTTAATCTTGGCGTTAAAGTGTTAATCACGACACATAGCCCTTATCTTGTGGATCATCTCAATCGTTTAGTCAATGCCAAAACGGATTATTATCAAACAATCCAAAAACAAGCGAGTGCTTTGGATTCAAAATATTTAAGTGCCTTTCTGACTTTAGAACAAGTGAATGCTTATGAAATGAAGAATAATCAGTTGCATTTGCTTAAATATTAACTCGTGTCCATCCGGAAACACCTCCAAAGCTAAAGCGTTGAACTCCAATCTGCCCATTAATTGGACTCCAACGCTTCAGCTTTGGGATTTAAAAAGCAGTTTCCGGATGGACACTAACTAACCAGTCAGCGAAAAACAATTTGTCACTAGGTTTCTCAAAGCCATCAAGAGAAACTTAGCATATTAATCATACTGATGGCCAGTGAAAAAAAGAGAGGCATCATGTCTTATCAAAAACCTGGATTCAGAAAACAATACGAAAATTATATCGGTGGAAAATGGGTTCCCCCAGTTGATGGTGATTATTTTGATGACACTTCCCCTGTTGATGGAAGTTTCATTGCTAAAGTGCCAAAATCCAACAGTCGAGATATCGAACTAGCCGTGAAGGCGGCTTGGAAGGCGGCTGAAACTTGGGGTAAAACATCAGTAACAGAACGCAGTAATCTCTTGTTTAATATCGCCACTCGCTTAGAAGAAAACTTGGAAAATCTTGCCTTGGTAGAAACTTGGGATAATGGTAAAGCGATTAGAGAAACTTTGGCGGCAGATATTCCATTGGCAATTGATCACTTTCGTTACTTCGGTAGCGTTATTCGTGCTGAATCTGGAAGTGTGAGTGATCTTGATGTCAACACCGTTTCCATGGAAATCCATGAACCATTAGGAGTAGTTGGTCAGATTATCCCCTGGAACTTCCCAATACTGATGGCGACGTGGAAACTCGCTCCTGCATTAGCGGCTGGTAACTGTGTGGTTTTAAAACCAGCAGAACAAACACCGGTTTCTCTTCTTTTCGTGATTGAAGCAATTGCTGATTTACTTCCAGCAGGTGTTATTAATGTTGTTAATGGCTTCGGACCGGAAGCCGGTAAACCTTTGGCAACTCATCCAGATATTAAGAAAGTGGCATTTACAGGTGAAACAACGACCGGTCGGCTCATCATGCAATATGCGGCTGAAAATATCATTCCTGTGACTTTAGAACTGGGTGGTAAATCACCAAACATTTTCTTTGAAAGCGTAATGGCAGAGGATGATAATTTCCTAGATAAAGCGATTGAGGGGCTTGTCTTGTTTGCTTTTAATCAGGGTGAAGTTTGCACTTGTCCCTCTCGCGCTTTAATCCAAGAAAGTATTTATGATGAGTTCATGGAACGGTGTTTAAGGCGTATTGAGGCAATTACCATGGGCGATCCACTTGATACCAGCACGATGATGGGCGCACAAGCCTCAAATGATCAGTATGAAAAGATACTGAATTACATTGACATTGGGAAACAAGAAGGAGCGGAACTATTGATGGGTGGTGAGGCTTATAATAATGACACTTACCCCAATGGCTACTACATTAAGCCTACTGTATTCAAGGGCAACAATAAGATGCGTATTTTCCAAGAGGAAATATTTGGTCCAGTCTTGAGTGTCACCACATTCAAAGATGAAGCCGAAGCATTGGAAATAGCCAATGACACTTTATATGGACTGGGTGCAGGCGTATGGACACGCGATGTGCATCAAATGCAAATATTGGCTCGTGGCATTGAAGCCGGGCGTGTTTGGTGTAATTGTTACCATGCTTATCCGGCACATGCTTCGTTTGGTGGATATAAAAAATCCGGTATTGGGCGAGAAACTCATAAAATGATGCTCAATCATTATCGCCATACCAAGAATGTATTGGTGTCTTATGATAAGAATCCATTAGGATTCTTCTAAAGACATAATGATGTGGACAGTTATTTCAATCGCGTCAAGAAATCCGATTTTTTGAAAAAAGAAAAAATCGGATTTCTAAGTTCAAAAGCAAATAGGGCCGGATAGGTTCATTTCTTTCAATGGAATTTTTATGTCTATAGAACGGGTATCCGTTACCAAGAAAGCCAAGGCGGTTATAGAACAATTGCGGGAAAAGCATGGGGAGCTAATATTTCATCAAAGTGGTGGATGTTGTGATGGTTCTGCTCCGATGTGTTTAGCAAAAGGTGATTTGTTGATTGGTTCCAGAGATGTGTGTTTGGGTGAAATTCAGGGTTGCAACTTTTATATGGCATCAGATCAATTTGAATATTATAAGAACATGCACATAACAGTTGATGTTTCAAAAGGCAGAGGTTCGAGTTTCTCATTGGAAATCCCGCTTGGTTTAAGATTTATGGCTATTTCAAGACTTTTTACAGATGATGAATTAAAAAATATTAGACCGATTGAAACTTAGTATATTCAGCGCAGGAACAAACTTAACTTTTTTCGTAACTAACTGATGTTACGCAAAGCGAT
>JAGLHR010000397.1 GCA_023143415.1 Thiomargarita sp.
GAGCGAGAGCGAAACCCACCATTTTGGGGGTTCGGTGGGTTTCCACTTCGTTCCTACCCACCCTACGAAAAAATTATTTAAATCAAATACTTAAATACTTATGTATAACGATGAGAGCTCTAGCTTGGGAACGAGGGGGCTGAGTAGTTACGAATATTGTATGTTCGCCCTTTAAGTTCGCCCTTTAAGTAGAAGGGCAGACACGCAGGTCTGCCCCTACAAAATACCGTACCTGTAGAAGGGCAGACACGCAGGTCTGCCCCTACAAAATACCGTGTAGGGGCGAACCTGTGTGTTCGCCCTTTAGAAAGTGGGAACGAAAAAACTTGAACATCAAGTTTTACGGTTTGCGATTAATCTGAATCATAACATTTTTGTTGCCATAGTCAATATTCAATATCTGAACATTGAAAACACCTGCTGAGGACTTGAATTCTTCTGTATAACCGCTTAATACCGCATGAATAGACGAGTTTTCACCTTTTGGAGAAATCGTGAGACTGACAAATTCTTCCCCATCAATATTTTGAAAAACGACCAAAAAACGGGTTTGGACATTTTTTACAAACTTAGGCTGATGTTCATTTACTGTATATGCAGACGGGGTATAGGAAACCTTCGATTCATCCAATTCATCGACTGATAACGAAGATTCTTCTGGTACAGGTATTTGCTTTACCTGAGGTTCTCCCAAACCGATAAATGTTCTAAATTCGCCAGGCGCAAATGTTGCTATCAGAGTCAGTACGGCAATTATCAAACCAATAAGCCATTGAATTGTACTGTTTCCAGCCATTCTTGATGTCACAGAAAGTTTGGCAAGTATTCTGTTTTGATTATTTCCACTGCTACCCATTTTGTTCACCTAGACAAAGGAACATTTCGGAATTGAACTTGAAAACTATTGCCACAATCCATTTCAAGCACCGCTATCCCATTTATTTCTGGTGGAATTCTTCCAAAACTGATGCTTGCCTTGATGGGGATACCGGAAATGAGAGTGTAAGGCACATAATTATTACTCCATGATGAACTACCAATCTGAGCTTTTCCAGCTCCATATTCATTTCCATCATAATCAAACAATCTTGAGTACTTATCGCCGTGCAGAGAAATTGTTTTATCTTTTCCTTTGTTGATTATTAGAAAAGAAATTTTTATGGTTTGATTTGACAGCTTACTGCTCATCAACTGAAATATGAAACCTCTGGCTTCAACAGTTTGCAAGGGTTTCCCTGATTTACCTTTCGGGCTTCTTGCAGAGGGGGGAACTGATATCACACTGGTTCCAAGCAGATCATCAATCGCTTCTGTCTTTGCAATATTTCCCTTGTTAGCGTCAATAATTTCCGCTGTCTCCGTGTCCAAAATTTTGACGGTGATTCGGACAGTATCTCCGAAAGGTGTCAGTGTTCCCGTCACCAGAGCTTCCACACCAGCAATTTTACCCAATTTTCTGGCTGTCTTGGGATCGATTATGCCTGTTGCGGAAAGTTTGTGTTCTTTAATGATGCTTTTCAGATGAGTTCTGTCAACAACTTTGAACCCTTTGCCCGCACCAGCAAGCGCGACAGAAAATTCCTCTGCGATGAACCGACCCAACTCTGTCACATCACCCTGAAGGTCTGTAAAATCGACCACAGCAACTTTGGCTTTTTTCGCAGCGGCAATTTTTTCTGCCATTGTTGCGGACAACTTGTTTATTTCCGCTTCATAAGCCGATAAGTTGCAAACCGTTACCAAACCCATTGCCAAAATAACAACCTGCATGAACTTTCTGATATTGTACGTCATAAAAATGTTCTCCTTTAGAAAATATAACCATAATTGGTTTAACTCGACTATCAAGTTTTTTTGTAACTACTCAGTTTTAAAGCGTTGTACTCCAATACAATACGCACAAAGCTGAAGCGTTGTACTCCAATACGCACAAAGCTGAAGCGTTTTCGATTCGAGGTTCAAGTTTTTTTACTGAAAAAAACTTGAACCTCGAATTTAGTTTTTTTTTCAAAAAAACTAAAACCTCGAACTCCATTCGCATTTCAAGGCGGAGTAGTTACGTTTTTTTTAACAATTATAACGACAAGGATTAAATATAAGCAAGGATAAACCGTTTTAATTTGAATTTGGTGCAATTTGACTTATCCCTGCTTATATCCAATCCTTGTAGTTATTTATTGTGGTTAAAAAAACTTGATAGTCGAGTTTAAGTGTTTTGGAAAAGAATTAATCATAACAACTTAATTGATTAGAAGTCATCGTCAATTACCTGTGTTATTCAGTACAACTCATTATAAAATCATTTTCAAAGCATCAGCAAGCGTAAGGTGCGCCCCACGCACCATTTTACTCCAATCAAACGCGGCGCGTGTGAACTAAAATCGGGATTTTGTAACCGGTTTTTAATATTTTCTCTCGCCAACCGCATTTGAGCGTTGGCAATGAGATGCTATTTTGGTGGATGCCATCCAACCAGTACCCATCGTTTGCGAGCTTTAACCAGAAGGTTTCGATTAAGTCGTAATGCAACGACAGTCGCTCGTCCAGTCGCCGTTTTTCCAATTATCTCACATCCATCTTCACTCCAATCAAAATGTTCGTGCCATCGATCTTGACGAGGATGAAATAACGGTGCTTTCCTACCGGTTTTTGGATCGGTAGCCTGAACTTGTATTCCTTTATATTCATTGCAAGG
Organism: Thiomargarita sp.; assembly: GCA_023143415.1. GTDB lineage: Bacteria > Pseudomonadota > Gammaproteobacteria > Beggiatoales > Beggiatoaceae > QNES01. The sequence goes on from JAGLHR010000397.1 coordinate 2,696, forward strand.
GCGACAAGCCAGCCAAAGATTATCATGTATTGTTTTTCCGCCCAATGCTTCCGGGAAGAGGTGTTCGACACTTAATGGAATACCCGTTAGTGTTTCATCCGACAAACAATAACCGCAGCGATGCCCTGCATCTTGTTCAATTTGCTGGCGCAATTTGCTAGAAAGGTAGGCTGTCATTAAGATGGCTCACGAAGTTCTTCTAAAGTGGGTAATTGATGCCCCCGATTTTTAAGAATCGCATAAGCATGTGCTTTGCGTAACATTAATTGTTCTGCGTCTTCTCGTAATTGCGTGAGCCATTTTTTACCGATTGGTGTTAGCTGTTCAGCTTTATGCCGGGCTAATAATATGTCATAAAGAGCCACTTTATCTTTATTCAGGGTACTTTGTGCGATTTGCCATAAAACATCGTCGGATAAGTGTGCCATTGATTCAAGTTCCATTCGATAATGGAAGGGTAAATCTTCTTCAACTTCTGGGGGCAAACTTTGCCATAATATTTGAAAAATCACGTCCTTTAAAGGACGTGTTATTATTTGTGCTTGGCTCTGTAAACGCTGGTAAATGGATTCTGGTAAAGTGAGCGTAATCGTATGCGCGGTCATAAAATTCTATGAAAACCAGTGTGATATTATATGATTGAATGTCGCGACTTTCCACTTGCCTGAGCAATGTCGGCGCGTGGAAACCAAAAAATAAGCTTCTTTTTCATTCATGGTCAAATCCAGAATAGGCTGTCAATCCCTGTCTATGTAAAAAATTAATGAATTTTTTATCATAGCGGTGATAATCTTTCCATATTCTTGATTTAACCGGATTAATGATGGGTGCATAAGATGTGAGGGCATAATATTCTGCTAACATCTCTGCCATCGTGACAATGATTTTATATTCACTTCTAAAACGACCATATACATAGACATTAACACCTTTTTCTGAACCCTTATATCCCCAACCCCGACTAAAGGGAGTGAGTATAATTTCTTGTATGATAGGAATATCAGGTACATTCTCATTTAAAATGGCATAGATTTTTTTGACATGATGATAAGAAGTTTCCGTTATTTTTTTGGGTAATTTATCAAGATATAAGTTATATCCCGCAAATTCAGAAGGGGGCGCGAATTTTTTTGCCATCGTATTTCTCCTCAATTAAAGCTGTGGTTTGCATTGTCATTTTTCTTAGCCATAAACTCTTTGCCAATCGTCCAAACATGAGTCCCAAAATGAATTTTTCCGTCACGGAGGTGTTGGTACTCCCTTGGCGATATTTCAACAATCATTGATGGATATTCAACCCCGTGTGTTGGATCAGCAGTAAAGGCAATGGGTTCGATACCTCGTTCAATCGTCCCTTTCACGACTTCTAACAATTTGATTGGTATTTCGGGATCCTTTTCATGGATTGGCTCTAAAAGGAAAAACGCGCTGAAGGTTTGGCTCTACTTCAAAATGGGCTTTTGCTAGATTTTCAGCAGTTTCACGTTTATTTTTTCTCATAGTCAATTTTTCATGTTTTGTTTTTCGCCAAGAGTAAGCGTAAGGTGCGCCTCACGCACCATCCTACCGTAAAACACACCTCACGCTTATTTCAAATTACAACAATGGCACAATCAACAAAGCCACAATATTGATAATCTTAATCAACGGATTAATTGCAGGACCCGCCGTATCTTTGTACGGATCGCCAACGGTATCACCGGTGACTGCCGCTTTATGTGCGTCGGAGCCTTTTCCACCGTGATTGCCATCTTCAATATATTTCTTGGCGTTATCCCAAGCACCGCCGCCGACTGTCATGGAAATAGCGACAAATAAGCCGGTAACAATGGTGCCGAGCAATAAACCGCCCAGGGCTTGAATGCCTAATGTATATCCCACAACAATAGGCACTAACACGGGCAATAAGGATGGCACAATCATTTCAGATATTGCCGATTTTGTGAGCATATCCACTGCCTTGGAATAATCAGGCTTGGTTGTTCCTTCCATAATGCCGGGAATTTCTTTGAATTGGCGACGGACTTCTATAACAACACTACCGGCAGCACGTCCTACCGCTTTCATAGCCATTGCGCCAAATAAAAAGGGAATCATACCGCCGATAAATAAGCCAATAATGACCCTCGGATCGGACAAATCGAAAGCAATTGTGTCCACTCCCAGATGTTCAGAGGCTTTATGTTGGTAGTCCGCAAACAAGACTAATGCGGCTAAAGCAGCAGAACCAATGGCATAACCTTTAGTTACGGCTTTAGTAGTATTACCGACCGCATCCAATGGATCCGTGATATTGCGGACTTTGTCATCAAGTCCAGCCATTTCAGCGATACCGCCCGCGTTATCAGTCACAGGACCATAAGCGTCTAATGCGACGATAATACCTGTCATGGACAACATGGAAGTGGCTGCGATAGCAATACCATAAATACCGGCAAGATAATACGCGCCACCAATACTGGCACAGATTGCTAATACAGGTAAAGCGGTGGATTCCATAGAAACAGCGATACCAGCAATGACGTTGGTGCCGTGTCCTGTAGTGGAGGCTTGTGCAATTTTACGCACGGGGCTAAATTCAGTGGCGGTATAGTATTCAGTGATGACGACCAATAATGCGGTCAAAACTAAACCAATGATGGCGGCACCGTAAATATTGATCACGGAATAGCTTATATCTCCAGCAAATCCCTTAAATGTAAATTCTTCCACGCCTGACATAAGCCATGCTGTGACGGGGTAAAAGGCAATCGCGGCAATAATAGCAGAGAGTATTAAGCCTTTATACAAAGCCCACATAATCTTTTTACCATCAGTCGCTTTGACAACATAAGTGCCGATGATAGAAGCGATGATGGAAACGCCACCCAATACGAGGGGTAATAAAATGGCTTTATTAGCCATTACTTCATTAACTTCTCCATTACTACCAACAAAAACCAAACCAGCGATGAGCATGGTTGCAATAATCGTCACCGCATAAGTTTCAAATAAATCGGCTGCCATACCTGCACA
>JAGLHR010000398.1 GCA_023143415.1 Thiomargarita sp.
AAATCGGTGGAATTTGGTGAAATTTAGCAGAACTTGGAAACACCTTGCGTAACATCAGTTAATAGAATATGTTATCATTTTACCTATTCAGAAAAGCCTTAACAATGTAACTCATCGTTTTGGGAGATAAAAAAATGCGAAAAATATTTATGATTGCCCTATTAATTATTAATTGTTCTATTCATGCCGAAGTCATATTAGATGGCACAGTCGGAAAAAGTGGTGCATTACCTGGTCCCGATTATCTTATCGGAGCAAACTTAGGTCAACAACAGGGTAGCCACTTATTCCACAGTTTTCAAGATTTTAACCTGAATAGCCACGAAAGCGCGACTTTTTCAGGCGCAAACAGTATTCGTAACATCATCAGTCGTGTTACGGGCGGTAATCCCTCACAGATTGACGGGTTAATTCGTTCCACTATACCCAATGCCAATATGTACTTTATTAATCCCTATGGAATCATGTTTGGACCAAATGCAAGCCTAGACGTACAAGGTTCTTTTCATGCCAGCACTGCCGACTATCTGCGCTTGAAAGACGGCGGACGTTTTGATGCCCGTCATCCCAATAACAGCATTTTGACAATTGCGCCTATTGAAGCATTTGGTTTTATGGATACCCCTGCCCCCATTTCACTTGAAGGGCGAGGAGAAATCAGCAATTCTGATGATGAGATAACTGGACTCAATGTATCAGTGGGCAAAACCTTATCATTGGTTGGTGGCAATATTGAAATCAAGCAAGGCACTTTTTTTAAAACAGTCGATGATGATGAGAAAGAATCAATAACCCGTTTACCCATGCTCTCTGCCCCTCATGGGCGGGTCAACTTAATCAGTGTTGCCTCCCAAGGTGAGGTGAATTTAGAAGATAATTTTGCGGAAGTCTCATCATTTAGCCGCCTAGCTGATATACATCTCACAGAAAATGCACTGGTGCAAAGCAGTGGTGAAGGCGGAGGCAATATTTTCATTCGCGGCGGTCAGCTTTTTGTTGATAATAGCGCGATTGAAGCTAAAACATTAGATGATAAAAACGGTGGTGTGATTGATATACGCGCTAACAGTCTCTCGCTCATTAACGGGGCAAGCATCAATGGCAATACTGTCAGTACGGGTCAAGGCTCAAATATTAATATACAAGCCACCGAATCTATCACCGTCACGGGTGAAAATAGTCATGCTGAAAATAGTGCCATTTATGCCCGTTCTGGTATTTATAAAGAACTGACTGACGATAATTTAGGGGAAACGGGGAAAATTTCTCTTGATGCAAAAAACATCTCCTTTAAAGACGGGGCTATCATTTCCACCAGTACTTACGGTGGTGGTGATAGCGGTGAACTTATAATTAAAGCCGAAGAATTGGCTTCTTTCGTTGGTGAAGGTACTAAAGCAACAGCTGTTGGGGCAGCGACTTATAGCAAAAGTGACCATGCGGGCGATGCGGGTGACATTTTGATTGAAGCCCAAAACATTTCATTTAAAGATGGCAGCTATATTACGACAAGCACAAAGGGCAACAGCAAGGGCGGTAATGTGACGCTCAAAGCCTCTCAAGTGACATTTAAAGGGGAATCAAGCAAGGCAGATGGTAGTGATATTTATATGATCGCCACTGGCGACGGTGATGGGGGAGATTTATTAATTGAAGCCAAAAATATTTCATTTACAGATGGCAGCTATATTACGACAACGACCTATGGCAAAGGCAATGGCGGTAATGTGACGCTTAAAGGGTATGAATTGGTTTCTTTCGTCGGGGAAGGTACTAAAAAAGCGACTCGGATTGTAGCGACCACTAACAGCAAAAGTGACAAAGCTGGTGATGCTGGTGACATTTTGATTCAAGCCAAAAATATTTCATTTACAGATGGCAGCTATATTACGACAAGTACATATAGCAAAGGTAATGGCGGTAATGTGACGCTCAAAGCCTCTCAAGTGACATTTAAAGGGGAATCAAGCAAGGCAGATGGTAGTGATATTTATATGAACGCCACTGACAAAGGTAATGCAGGAGAACTATTAATTGAGGCGAATAACATTTTATTTACTGACGGTGCTTATATTAGTTCAAAGACAACTGGTAAAGGCAACGCAGGTACTATTACACTTCATGCCAATCAGCAGTTCAAGTTGACAGGTGTGGATAAAAAAGGGGAAGCTGGCGAAATAAGTGTTTCAACGAGTGGTTCCGGCAATGCGGGTCATATTTTCGTCAAAGCAGAAAACGTTTTATTAACTGATGGGGCTTCACTGACTTCTACATCCTTTAATTCTGGTAAAGCCGGTCATGTACATATTCACGCAACTGACACCGTTACAATTGCAGGCGCAAATCAGGCGGGTTGGAGAACGACGATTAGTTCTAGTTCTAATCCCAAGAAAGAGGGTATTATTGGCGGTCAAGGTGGCAGTGTCACCATCGAAGCCGAACAACTCATCATTAAAGACGGAGGCGGTATTTCAGCCAGTTCAATTGCGCCTGAAGGTATTCAAAGTAGCAAGGGTGGCAGTATCATTATTCGCGTTAAAGGAGCAGTCGAACTCTCTGGTGTCAATCCTTATGGCGAAAATGAAGATGGATTCGGCTCTGGTATTTATGCGCGTAGTATTGGAAATAATGCCGGTGATGGAGGAACAATTCTACTGGAAGCAGGTTCTTTAATGATTAAGGATGGTGCAGTCATCAAAAGCGGCACAGACAACAATGCTCAAGGTGGAAATATTAACATTCAAGTCAATGGAGCAGCAACAATAACGGGTGATGCATCGCACATTCAATTAAAAGAACCGAGTGAGAGCCAATTAAGCTATTTAGAAGATTTTTCACCTGTTCCACATAACCAATCAAGTGGAATTTATGCCAGTTCAAACGGTTCCGCTACCAGCACGGGAAATAGTGGCACAATTGAATTGAAAGCAGAACAACTTGCCCTATTGGGAAGTGGACGTATAGAGGCTTCTACCTCTAGTAGCGGCATTGGCGGTTATATCCATATTCATGTTGATGGTTTAGTCCAACTTTCCGGTGAAGGCACTCATGTTTCTTACAGTGGCATTTTCACGAAAACGACGAGTAATGCAGATAATGCCGGTAATGGTGGTAACGTGGAATTACACGCAGGCGAATTAATGGTTAAAGATGGTGCTGCCATTAGTGCGTCAACCTTTGGTGCGGGTAAAGGTGGACAGTTAGATATTAAAGTCAAAGGGCCAATTCATATCGTCGATACCGATAGTCGTGGAGAGGGCAGTTTTATTGGTGCAGGCGCGTGGAGTTTTGAAAACAATGCCGGTGATGGCGGTGAACTGACAGTAGAAGCCAAAGAATTACATCTCATTGGCGGTGCTGCGATAGAAACGGGTACGACAGGAAAGGGTGAAGGAGGCAATATTATTATTAAAGTAACAGATCGTACAACCCTATCTGGTAAAAAAAGTGGTGATGGTCGAGCCAGCCGAATTGTTACAGCCTCTGAAGGCAAAAAAGCAGGCGGCGGTGATGCCGGTGATATTGTCTTAGAAACAGGCGAATTATATTTGACGGATAATACAACCATAGCTGCATCAAGTAGAGGAACAGGTAAAGGGGGCAATTTAACGTTCATCGCACAACGTATTGATGTCACTGAACGTAGCAATATTTCCGCAAGCAGTGCTGGTAATGGCAATGCCGGCAATATTGTTTTGCATGTTGGTGAACGGTTGTACTTAGAAAATGGTGGTACTATTACAACTGCAACCACCCGTACTGATGGCGGCAACATTACCATCAATACGCCGGGCTACTTTTATTTAGTGAACGGACAGATTACCACCAGCGTCAATGCGGAAAATGGTAACGGGGGTAATATTACACTCAATCCAGAGTTTATTGTGTTAGATGGCGGGAAAATCATTGCCAGGGCTGTCGGCGGCAATGGTGGCAATATTAACATTACGACAACCGGCATTTATAAATTTCCGCCGGAGTCAAAAAGCCCCATAGATGCTTCGTCACAATATGGGCTTGATGGTATCGTCCTCGTGGATTCTCCTGAGACGAATATTAGTGAGCAATTCCTTGTTTTACCTAAAGATTTTATAGATGCAGATGCTCAACTGCCATCACCCTGTCGCATTGCTGAAAACAGGAGTCATTTTGTCGTGCTTGAAAGCGAAGGTGCGCCGGTTTCGCCTGATGATTTATTGCCGAGTGGTCCGCTATTATCAAGTATTGAGAATTCAAGGAAAACCATGAATGGTACGACAGTTCAAATTCAAAAAACGGCGGATTTGAGTAAATGTCGCCCATCCAAACGGGCGCGTACTACCACCAAATCACATAGAACGAGGAAAGAAGAAAATCGCTTATTTCCAGAACAGTTGTTTTAATGAAAAACACTGTAACTAAACCTGACAGGTTTTTAAAACGGGTCAGGTTTGAAGCAACGCCATTTCAAGGCAGAGTAGTTATTAATCGTTAAGAATTTCGCCGATTTTTAAAAAAATCGCTTAAACATACTCCACAGGCTTCTGCTAATACACCGCTGACACATTCAACGTGATGATTATGGCGGGTATCTCTTAAAATGTCAAAACGACTCCCTGCTGCCCCCGCCTTTTTGTCATAAGCCCCAAAAACGACGCGCTTAACCCGTGCTTGAATAATTGCCCCTGCACACATCGTACAGGGTTCAAGGGTGACATATAAAGTCGTATTAAGAAGGCGGTAATTGTTTAAATGTTGCGCAGCCTTGCGTAAGGCGATAATTTCCGCATGAGCAGTAGGGTCATTTTCTCTAATGGGCTGATTCCAGCCTTCCGCGATACATTTTTCTCCCAACACGACGATAGCCCCAACAGGGATTTCTCTTTTAGCCGCGGCAAATTCTGCCAGACGTAGGGCATGGTGCATCCATTGATTGTCTTGGTTTGATAGGTTGAAGGGCATTTTTTTGTTTATACAAAGCTGAAGCGTTGTACTCCAATTAACCGTTTTTTGGAGTGCCAACGCTTTAGCTTTGGCGTTTTTTGGAGAGATACAAAGCTGAAGCGTTATACTCCAATTAACCGTTTTTTGGAGTGCCAACGCTTTAGCTTTGGCGTTTTTGGAGTGCCAACGCTTTAGCTTTGGCGTTTTTTGGAGCAATTGCTCAACGGGAATACAAATACATCACTTTAACCTTATCGTCTTCCAGAATTTCAATAAAATCATCCTGTATTCCAAGTAATTGATCACCACCAGGTAAATTACCTTTTAAAGCACATTGGGTTATTTTTTTCTTTTCTTCCCGCAGCAGAATATATGGTTTATCACCATTTTTAACAATTCCCAAAAATTTCCATTTTGGTTTTGGCGGCGGCGGCGGCGGTGGCGGTGGCGGCGGTGGTGGCGGCGGTGGTGGCGGCGGCGGCGGCGGTGGTGGCGGTGGTGGCGGCGGCGGCGGCTTAGGTTTAGGTTTAGGCTTAGGCTTAGGCTTAGGCTTAAGTTTAGGTTTACGTTTACGTTTTCTAGTTACTTTTGGTTTTTTCCAAAGTTCAAGTTTGCGGAGTTTATAATAAGTCTTTGAAACATCAGGCGTTTCTCGTTCTTTTGGTAATTGCCATGTATCATTTTGAGCCATTTTGATTTCCACAGGCTCAGGTATCTGGAGTTGCCATATTGCTAATGCTCCAGTTAATCCAGCAAGTAAAATTAATAGAAAAATAACACGTATCATTTTTTTTATCAGTCGTTTATCAGTCGGTTTTTAAGTTTTCTGTCCTTGAAAAAAAAGCATTCACAATCAGCGTAAATCGTGGATTTCTTTTTTTATTACGAATTTCTAAACGTTCTGTCACAATGAGTAGGGGCTGTTTAGCCATTGCTAAGAGTAATTTATTAAATTCTTTCGGCTTAAAATTGGCATCCAATCGGGCAGTGATTTTCCAGATATGAGGAATATTTTGCAACTCAAAAGTCGATTGTATTCGTAAATAGGCTTTTTTCATTTTGATACGATTAATTTGGGTATCGAACCATTTTTGAAGAGTGGCTTGCGCTAAACCTTGCGTATTGGCTTGCCAAAATTTGCGATAAAGTTTAGTTCGTAATGCTTGCGCTTTGGGGGCGCGTTCTAGCCATTGACTTTGGCGATTGATGTTTTGTGCTTGATATAAACGGTTTAATTTATTTTGATGCACGCCTTGAAGTTCTACAAGATAATCATTAAGCAGGAGAGAGAGGTAGCCTAAGAATAATCCAATAATTAACCATAGCCCAACACGTAGGCGGGTATTTTTGCGGAGTTCCGTAAAAATTGAAGAGAAGAAGTTATACATTATTTTATTATACTGGTTGCCCCTGAGTTTCGTGAAAACGTCAAAAAAACCCGTTTTTTAAAAAGGGTTTCTGGATTTTCAAGGGATTGTTTGAGTTCAAGGATTGATTTTAAAATCAATTCGAGGCTAAAAATTTTTTTTGAAGAAAAATCTTAGCCTCGAATGTATTATCAGTCTATTGGGAATAGGAAATTTCAAATGTTGGGTGATTTCAAGTTAGTTTTTTTGTTTGAGCTTTTTGATGTAAAGTTCAATTTCGTCTAGCTCTTGGAATTTAAGCGCAGATAACCAATCGGCGGGGTTCAGCCCTGCTAACCGATCGGCGGGTGTAAATTGAGCTAAAAGTTCTTCCTTATTGAAATGGTCAACAACTTCTTTTGGGGTTAAGTGGGCAAAAAAAACGTCTCCCCACATTTTGCCCATTTCCATGACTTGTTTCTCGGTGAGTTTTTTCATGATTTCATCGTCCTCTTTTTCAAAAAACCAATGTTGCCAGAGTCCACTTATAAAGTATGATAGCTGACTGGTTGCGGATTTTAAAGCCGTTTGTCTTAAAATGCTAAAGGCTTTCTTTTTTTCGGTTTTACGACTGGCAAAACATTTCACCCAGGCGTTATGTGGTTCATCATTTAATTCGTTTAAAGATAATAGGGTGATGTCACGGAGTAATGGGTATTGGCTCCGATAAACTCCATTATTTTGAATGCTCATGTAGCCCCATTTTTTTAATCTGTCAGGCTTAGGTTGTTTTGCAATCAGTAGGAATGTTTGAACCTCTTTCTCTGTTAATTTTTGATGCTGTTTATAAAAAAAATCATATCCGATGCTTTGTCGAAGTGCATTTTCACTGAGAGATTCAGTGTATTTAAATTCTAACAGGAGATGACTTGCTTGACTTTCTCTTATTCCATCAGGTAAGAGGGCTAATTGTTCTGCTGTCCATTGGGTGTCTTCCCGTTTGAGTAGCAAGATATCGACTTGAGGCGATTTAGCCATGATAGGCACTTCAACATATACTGTTATTCCGACTGGTACCAGAAGGTTTTTTAACAGGGTGCCAAATAGGCAATGCCATGATGTATTTGAAGATTTTGAAGTCATTAATTCTTAAAGTTTCATATTGATAGTCATTTGATTAGAATTGCGCCCGGTGCCTTTTTTGACATTAACCTCTTTGAATAAGGGAATTTTTTGAAACGTTTCGACATAAAAAGTCGGATCAAGTTGACTGGTTTCAACGGTAAAGCGTAATTCTCCCTTTTGATAAAACCATCCTATTAGTGCGGTTTTTTTCTTTTTAGATGGCAACTTTTCTAAGACGACTGTCATTAATTCAAGTGGCGAGGGATGGGGTGCTAATGCTAATAATTGTTCACATCTCTTTTTCTCGACGATGGCTTTATTTCTAGTGACTAAAATGGGGGCAATTTTTCCGTTTAAGACTTCAATTTGGTTTTGTAAATGATCAATGGCTTGTTGCCATTTCCAAACGCTAATTGTTTGCCAAGTTAATAGAGCCGTAAAAATAGTTGCTCCCAATATCACCATTATTCGTTCTTGATATAATTGATTTCGACTTAAATGCCTTTTAGGTTTTCCCCATGGGCGGTTAAGCAAATCTTGTTCTAGCGGGAGTGGAGGCGGCAGATTGTCACTGATTTGTAAACTGTGGCTACGCTGAAAAAGTTCCCATTCCTTTTCATTGGGCATTTCTACCCACCATCGACTTGCTTTTAATAAACCGTCTTTCCAAATTTGTCCTTCAACGCCTTCTATACATTGAATCAATTGTATGGTATCGGTTGTTGGATGTGGGCGCAGTACTGTTTCGGGCATAATGGTGACTTTTTTAATGCCCGTTTCTGTGAGTAAATTTTCTTGTTGTTCTTTATCCCAAATCCAAACTTGTACTTGTTTGCCTTGCCAAACGGAATAGTTGCTATATTCTTGAAAGGGTGCCCATTGTTTAATTTTTAAGTCTAAAACGTCATCTCGACGATTATTTGGAATTTCTTCTAAGGAGAATAGTTGATAATAACATAAGCTGCGTGAGATAACCCATTCGCTCCGCTTTTTTACACCGCCGGGCGGTGTGATAATATCATTCCGCCTTTGCAGACAGCGTGGAGTTGAAAAGAGGCGTTTGTACATGATAATAAGGTTTTTTTCTATAAATAGGTAAGAGATCAAATTCTAAGCGAAATTCAACTTGCCAAGGTTTTTTCTTATCGGCACTAGGTGTTAATTGTACGAAGACTTGACGCATACGTTGCGCCTTTTCATGCCAAAGCGTTAGACGTAAAATAGTGGAGGGAAAATAATTTTCTTCAAAGGGATCGACATTTAAGGGTTCGCCCATTGCTTCGCGTACCATTCTTGAGGTATAAAAAGGCTGTATTTTGCGGGCGGCAATAATGCGTGCTGCACTTTCAGCACTCATTTGATAAGCAGCTTGTAGCACGAGTGCTGGGGCAGTGTTGACATTAGGGCGTACTGGTAACCAAAGTTGTGTTAATTGTTTTAATTTATGGTTTTTCCATAATGTGCTTTGTTCTTTCCAATCAAGCACTTGTTGAAGTTCCATTTGGTGGTATAGATAGTTATTTCTGGGTAAACCGCGTTTTTTATAATGATAGGATTCTGCACCATTGATTCTGTGCAAGTCGTCCATGTCAATATAGTCTTTTAATTTCGCCGTTAAAGAGCCATGCAAGTTGGCATCAACACCGAGTAAACCTAGGAAACGGCTTATTGTCACTTCGGTTTCTATATTAATATTGAGCAGCCCTCCTTCATCTTGTATGGCAAAAAAGGCTTTGCCATGACCAAAATAGGGGCGATCATCTAAAGCGATTTCTTTTCCAACGGGTAAAATGGTGACTTCTTCATCTGGATCATAAATCTTTCTATGCTCCAAGTCTTCAGGTATTGTTAATCCAGCTATCGTAAAACGCTGGCTGCTTAATATATAGATGATATTTGCTTCTGTACTTATCATGTCAATCTCGCCCTGTATATTTGCTTGCCTTGATTGTGCAATGTTGACAGCGCGTTCTGTCCACAGGGCGAAAAAACTGGCGGCAATGGATAACATTGCTAACATCCAAAGTGTCGCTAGTAGGATAAAGCCATTTTTACCAATCGTCGCGTGTGTCGATTCTTTCATTGTCATGTTCAGAGAGTTTAACGATCCAGGTGAATTCTGCTTGCCGACGATGTCCAAATAATAAGATAACACTGGGGATTTGCGCCATTTTCAATCCGAAAGGGGGCCATTTTTTATGCCATTCTCCATCCCTCGCTCTGTAGAGAAAATGTCCTTCAATACCTAGCCAATGGGCAATTGCCCAAGATTCTTCTTGGCTATTTTGATAATATAGCGTCGTGACACCGTCGTCATATTTTAATTGCCATGCAAATGATGAGGGTATTCCTATCACATTATCTAGTGGTGCTATCGTTAATCCGTTAAACTGGCGTTTTTCTCCTTTGAAAACATTTTTCCCGTCTCGGTAATCTGTCACAATAGCAGAAATGCTACTCCGAAACCAATGTTCTTGAAGCGTGCCTTTTTGCGATTCTTCTAGTTGTGTTAAAAAGCCTGAACGTAAATGTAAGACATAAGAAACACCTTCTAAAAGTAATGTGCTGATTAGAGTAACCAGTACTAAAACAACAAGCATTTCTAATAAGGTAAATCCGCGCAAAATTTTTCCCTTTTTGAGAAATCCAAAAGAATGAGTACAACGGATTTTAGAATTCAACGGATTTTTAAAAACGTTTTCTCTCTTTAACACTATGAATTGATTAGGTTTAATCCGTTTTATTCTCAAATCCGTTGTACTCTCAGTACGTCCGTTTTAGCTTACTAAAAAACAAATTCTTGTGGTTCATAAACTTGCTTGTACCCAACTTGACGTAGGGCAAAATCTGCAACTAACCTTTCATCTATAAAAACTTCTACTTCTGTGTCATATAATGTGGTTTGATAATATCCCTTGCCGCTTTTTCGTAGGGTAACAGCTTCTGCATCCCAATGGAAGGTATAAATCCCTAGAGTTTCTTTACCTTGTTGTATTTCCGTTGGATTAACAGTGTTCATAAAAGCAAGGGCATTGCGTATTGCTTCATGGCGTTGATATGTTTGTTGAATATGTTGTAATGTGATGAGATTGGTATTTATCCATGCAAATAAAGTCATGCTGGTGCTGGTAATCAATATTAAAGCAATGATGGCTTCAAGTAGCGTAAAACCGCGTTGGTTCATTTTACTGTTCACAATTAATAGGGCTTACAAAAAGGGGCTTCTAATACGACTTCATAAGTTGTGCCTTGATGATGAAGATAGACAAGCCCACCAGTACAAACACCATTTGCAAAAAAATGGATTGGTGTTTTGGCGCGTACTTGCCAACCTTTAGGGAGTTCTAATCTTTTTGGATCATCTATTTTGGGTATTTTAGGGGGATAAGTCTTTAAATCAAATTCACGCGCATGTTGAAAGGCGATATAACCTAAACTGTCTAAATGCGCCAGTACCTCATCACGTTCATAAGCGTTTTTGAAACTATCATACATTGTTGTTAAACGGGGTATAGTAAGCCCTGCTAATAGACTAAAAAGTAGTAATACGACAACAAGCTCAAGTAATGTATAACCATATTGATAATGGTGTTTTATGTTAATCATTTTAATAATGAGTACAACGGATTAGCGGAATTAACGGATTTTTATTTTCATTAACGCTATGAATTTGTTATATTTTATGAGTTAATCAAATACATCCGAAGGAAGATCAAATTTCTTGATTAATCCATTTAAAGCGTATGGCAATACCATGGTTTTCATACCGTGAGTTTTAACGGGAAATGATTTATTTGCCCTGATAAATTTACCACTGTGTTTCCCACCAGTGTTAGAGTGAAATTCGATCTCATACGGCTTGACAATTTTAATCACTTTTCTTAATTCAAGTAGCTTAGGCATAAGCAAATTCTCTTAAATTTTCTTTTCTCAAAGTCTTTGCCATTTTTTTAAATGTCATCAATTCATTTTGCAATTCTAATTTTTGGTAAATTTTCCAAAATTCCTCTTCATCTGGATCGATAATTTCATCAAAAGCTTCTTTTTCTATGGCATAGTTAAGATAATCCTTTAAACTTTCGCTTAAAGAATCAAGCGCATCTTTCTCATTGTTTCCATGACTGGAAACTGAAAAATCCAGACATCTTGCCACAATCACATCATCTTCTTGAGTCAAAAGTATATGTAATTCAAGCTTTGTAAAATTTTTAATGTATCCTTTTAATGCTTTTAAAGGTTTCATTTTACATTTCCATGGTTTGACAATCATTGCTTCTTAATGGTTCTTAATTAATGCGAATTAAGAGTTGAAATTTTTTTGAAAATTTTAACTCTTAATTCGCATGATTAAATTAATCAAGAACCCAACTGGATATCAAAAGTATTTCTATCTCCACCTGGCGTATCTGATGAATCTGCTGGTAAAACACCAATGTCAGTATTATATTCTGTTCCCCCGATTTTTCCATCCGCTCCCAGTGAGTAAAGGGCAAAAGGATGTCCATCTGCACCTGGAACACTATACTGATAAGGATGATGCCAGGGATCTAAAGGAGCGGTGTCTTCTAAATAAGGGCCCTTCCAATAGGGCTTGAAATTGTCATCATCAGGACTAGAAGTTAAAAGCGTCAAGCCTTCTTCATCCGTTGGATAACGACCCATGTCTAAATATAAAGTACCTACCGCGCCCTTGAGCATTTTGACTTGAACTTTGACTGTTTTGATTTTGGATTCATCGACATGTGAAAAAAGGCGAGGTCCCACAAGCCCAGCTAACATGCCAATAATTACCAAAACCACCAGCATTTCTAATAAGGTAAAACCTTTATTTAATGAATCTTGCATAATTTTTGTACTCCATTTTCGATTTATAAAATAACATCATCCGCAAAGCTATAAACTTCCATACTCAGTTTTTTTGCAACAGGCAATGCACGTTTATCAACCATGGGCGAAATGACTATTTTTCGAGTCGCTTCTCTGCCTTTTTTTTGCTCGTAAAAGCGGATTTTACGTTCAAAAGTATAAATATCTGATTTATGAACAAAAGATTTCAGTTCACAAATCATAAGCATTTCGTTTTTGATAATAACATCTAATTCAACTGTTTCAGGAAATCCAAAAACAATGCCCTCATCATCATGCACATCAGCATTAATGACTTCCACACCTGGAGATTCCTTTAAAATACCCGCCAAGGCATTTCTAAATGAGGCTTCTGAATCAGTACCCCAACGCGCACCAATCGCCATTAAGCGTTGATCATTTTTTTTCTGAGAGGCTTCGTTTTCAGCCCATCGGCGTTCATTTTCAGCCCACTTTTTGCGATCTTCAGCTAACATTTGATTAAATCGCTGTTCCAAACTTTGAATGGCTGAGGTGAGAGCAGTGGTTTGCTTTTGATTTTCCTCCCAACTGCGTTTATTTTCTTCCCACTTTTCACGCTCTTCAGTGATTTTCTGATCAAGCCGTTGATCTAACTTATCAACAAATTGATATAACTTATCAACAGATTGCCCCAATTTTTCAAGACTGGCTGTCAAATTAACCAATATCTTATCCTGTTTTTCTTCTTTCATTTGTTGAGTCGTCATTTTTTTACTCCAATTGGGTTATTGAAGATATACTATATTATAGTATATCTCATAAATATTTTAATTATCTTTTTAAGGTTCAAGCTTATTTGAATTGCGAGAAATAACTTAACTTATTGAAATACTTACATAAATTATTAATAATCGCTAAAAAAAACCTATGACTCTAATACGCATTACCCCCATTTTAGCCCTTCTTTTTACAATTGCCGCCTGTACCTCACCACTCAAAAAAGTCGCACCGCCCTCTTTACCAGAACCTTTGCGCCCAGCAATCTTGGAGAAAGATGATTCTACGACGCTACAAGCCTCTGAAACTTTTCAGTCTTCTGAATTACCCAAAACGCGCTTTAAATTCACACCATCCACATTGCCACGTCAGTCAGCAATAGCCGCTTTAGACGAATCGGCGCATACACCTCACTTTGTCACGCAAGCACCTATCACTGTCAATGTCGATGGCTTGCCATTGCCCGCCTTCATTAATGAGATTTTTGGCAGTTTATTAGGATTGTCTTTTGAAATTGAACCGCAAATTCAGAATAAAAGAGAATTAGTGACTTTAAGGGTTAGCGATCCACAATCACCCGCGCAAATATATCGTCTCGCTATTCAAGTATTAAATAATTATCAAATTGCGACAGTGTGGCAAGGAGATTTAATACGTTTTGTCATGGCAGTGGGTGATCCGACAGAAATCCCCTCTTTAATTCTCGAAGGCTTGACTTTACCCCATGTGCCTACCAGTCATCGCCCCGTCATACAATTTGTACCTCTTAAAGTGGTTAAAAATGCCCAAGTCGGAAAATGGATTGCACAAGCCTTTAAAGGGCATAAGTTGACAGTACAAGAAGATGCAGAACGTAATGCCATTATTCTCATAGGCACACCACATTTAGTCAGACAAGCTGTTAAAGCCATTCGTGTTTTAGATCAGCCTTTAATGCGTGGGCGATATAGTCTTCGCATTGAACCTGCCTTTTTAACGGCTGAAGTCTTAGCTCAACAATTAATAAAAGTCTTAAATGCCTACGGCTACGCTGCCAGTTCAAATGCCAATGAGGGCAGCATTATTATTTTGCCGATCAGTGAAAGCAACATCGTAATCGCCTTTTCAACCGATCCTAAAATTCTGACTTATATACAAGAATGGGCAGATGAACTCGATCAAGTCAATCTCCAACAAACTGAAAGCGACAAACTCGGTTTATATCTTTATCCCGTTAAAAATACCACCGCGGAGATAATTGCTGGTATCCTAAATAACTTATTAAGTTCATTTGATTTGAGTTCTGAAAAACAGCTAATTCAAGAGAAAGCGACAAAAAAAGGGCAAACTCAAAAAACCTCAAATATTAAAAAAAACAAAAATCTCAAATTGGTAGTGGATTCTCATCGAAACGTCTTATTATTTACGGGAACCGGGGAAGAATGGACAAGATTACTCCCCATCCTAAAAGAAATGGATAAACCACCAAAACAAGTCTTGATTGAAGTCACGATTGCTGATATTACATTGAGTAAAAAAGATGAACGTGGTGTAGAATGGACACTTAATAAAGCTAATTTGGGTGGCTTAAATGGTACATTAGGTACGATGGGTTTAGGCGCAGGAAGCAATGGGCTAACCTATGCACTCAGTAGTGCCGCAAATGTCCGTGCCATACTCAATGTCTTTACCAATAGCAGTCGAGCAACGATTTTATCAACCCCCCGTTTGATGGTGCGAAGTGGCAGCAGCGCCTCTATTAATGTCGGTACAGAAATACCCACATTATCATCCACCACCCAGGGCGTAGGTAGTGGAGGAATTGGTAACAATCTCATACCAGTACAACAAGTGAGCTACCGCAGCACAGGTGTCTCATTAAGCATTACGCCTATCGTATATGCAGGGCGACGTATAGATTTGCAAGTAAGCCAACAAGTGAGCCAGGCACAAGAAAATACCACCAGTGCTATCAGTTCACCTATGATAATGAATCGCCAAATTGATACGCAACTGAGTCTCAGTGATGGGCATACGATATTATTAGGTGGCATGATCAGCAATAATCGTAGCGACGGCTGGGATGGTATCCCGATATTAAGTGATCTACCCATCATTGGACAACTCTTTAGAGTTGACAAAACAACAGTTGATCGCACAGAATTGGTTATAATGATAACGCCCTATGTGATTGATGATGATGCTGAGGCGATAGCGATTACTGAAAGCATTATACAGAAATTGCAATTATTGCCGAAGTCATTATCTCATACAACGAAATAGTACAACGTGAAAGTACAATTAGAGCACTCCGTTTTATGAAACCAGAACCCATTAA
>JAGLHR010000399.1 GCA_023143415.1 Thiomargarita sp.
CGCCTTTACTTAAAGATAAACATTTAGGAGTAAAAAAACAAGCGATTATTTCACTGGGACAAATTGGTGAGCAGCAAGCGAAGTGGTTACGCCCCATCTTACCTCAAATGCGCTCATTGTTGGAGAACAGTAATATCCACATTCGCCGACAAACGATTATCGCCCTGGGAAAAATTGTTTCTCAACTTTCTGAGGAAAAAGCACAATGGATCAATACTTTTGCTAATATTGCTAAGAACCAAGAAGAAATGCTGGGTATCCGTATGGTTGCCCTGAAAGCCTTAGCAAAGTTAGGCACTGCGGCGGAACTTATCCTTGAACTGCTGCAACCAGAAATGCTTGAACAAGAGAGCGAATCTTTTATATTAACCGCCTTTACCGCATTAGGCGATATTCGTAATCCAGTTGCTTTAGATTTTCTGCATGAACAACTAGCGGCTTTAACAGAACGTAAACGAGAGTGGCGCGAACAACGGGATGCAGATAAATTAACGCAAACCCAAGACGATGTCGCTTCAAACGTGGGCGATGAAGAAAATAGGTGGTTACAAAGCCAATGGGAAACTGACTTAGGTTATGCGATCACCCAAATCGATCCTGAAAGTTCAGGAATAGCATTACTGAAACACGAACTGGCTCAAGTGAGAAAAGGGGCATGGCTGGCAATCGGTAAAGTTGCAAATGTGAATATTATCAATAAGTTAGTGAAGCAACGACGTGAAATTGAACCCGAACAAGCTCATTTTCGCTATGCTGCTTATCAAGCAATAGATAATGCCCTAATGACCATTGAAATGCAGGGCAAGGCACAAGATTTACTGGAGTTAAAAAAATTGTTTCAAACG
Organism: Thiomargarita sp.; assembly: GCA_023143415.1. Taxonomy (GTDB): domain Bacteria; phylum Pseudomonadota; class Gammaproteobacteria; order Beggiatoales; family Beggiatoaceae; genus QNES01. The sequence continues at coordinate 846 of JAGLHR010000399.1, forward strand.
GTAAAACATGCGGGGATTAAAGATCGGATGGAATGGACGATTCTCTCTTTAAAACAGCGCATCAACGAATAATTTTTTGGACTTTTTAGAAACCCCGTTTTTTGAAAAAACGGGGTTTCTTGCATCCATCTACTTAAAGTATTTACCACGATCTAATCCCTTATTATAAGTAATCCTTGTAGTTATTGCCTTTATACTTTATAGTCATTTCTGTCGTTATCTTTTAACTCGAACAGCCCGCCAGTTTTTTGTCTGACAACAGTTATTGTTTGGGGTAACCCAAAAATGAAATCACGTTATTAGCACACCTTGTTATTTAAGCAAACGGGCAGCGTACCGTATTATG
>JAGLHR010000004.1 GCA_023143415.1 Thiomargarita sp.
AAAAACTTTAGGCTGAAATATTCTTATTAATACTGATGAAAATATTCTGATGTAGGGGCAATCCCTTGTGGTTGCCCTGAGTCGTTGCAAATCTGATGTAAGGGCAATCCCTTGTGGTTGCCCTGAGTCGTTACCGTTTTTTTAAAGAAAAAAAACTTTAGCCTCAATCGGAATTTGGCAAATTCCTCTTAATTTTGTTGATTTCTTCAATAATTTGATCAGGCGTGTAAGGTTTCTGCACAAATGATTTGGCCCCCTGCATTTCTGCCCATAAGCGATCTGCTTTTTGCCCTTTGCTTGTCACAAAGATTGTTGGAATATTCTTAGTTGATTCGTTATGATTAATTTCCCGACAGGCTTGATAACCATCCATTTTCTGCATGATCACATCCATAAAAATCAGATCAGGCATTTCAGCTTTGGCTTTTTCAATCGCTTCAATGCCAGAAGAGGCTTGGATAACAGCATAACCCGCTTCAGAAACGATCTGTTGGAGATTTATTCGATCCACAGTTGAATCATCAACGACAAGGATTTTTTTTATGAACATTTAAACTTGATCCTCTTTCTTGAATTATAAAATGTTGCGTGTAGCAAAAATGTTTAAGATATCTTGATATTAGGTAGATATTTATTGATAACTTCTTTAAGTTGCGCTTGCTCAACGGGCTTTGTCAAATATTCATTAGCTCCTGCCATAGTCCCTTTCAGTTTGTCAAAGCGTGAACCTTTGCCTGTCAACATGATAACAGGGGTATTTTTAGACGGCTTATTGGATTTAATTTCCTTACAGACTTTGTAGCCATCAATACCAGGTAACATCAAGTCTAAGAAAATAATGTCATAACTATTTTTTTGTATATATTCAACAGCTTCTTCACCTGTTTCTGCGAAGTCAATTTCCATGCCAAATAGCCCTAATTGAATCTCCATAGACTTTCGTACTGACAAGGCATCATCGACAACCAGTGCTTTGATACCCGTCAGCGAAACCTTTCCAGCACTTTTTGCCGCATCCGATAAAACGGCATGAGCCTCTTCACCAAGTACCTCTTCGCCGCCCACGACTAATTCAGGGACATATTTGTGAACCTCAATAGTCACTTTGTCAAGCGTTTCAAGTACCCGTTTTAGTGTCAAAGGCCGACGTAGGTATATTTCGTTTTCACCAACTTTATCGGGGGCAGTTTTTGTCACTTTGACGACTGGAATTTGACTATGATGTACACTAAAGCTACGCCATTCATTGAGTGAATTGGCATCATCAATATCAACGAGTACAATGTCAGCAGAATGTCGTTCTGTAGAAATGACAACAGAATATTGACGACTACGTGAAGCGGCTAGTTTAAAAATGCTACCCAAAGTCTTTTGCTCATTAGACACAAGGCCAAATAGACCTATTTTAAATATTTTATCCATTGAAAATCTATCCTATTCAGTTATGAAAGTCAGCGCTGACAATGGTCGAGGCTAAAGTTTTTTTTAAAACTTTAGCTTTGACCAGCATTCATGCAACAACTCAATTCAAATTGAATGTTATGTTCGGTTTGCAAGGGTTGAACATCTGCTAGGGAGTATTCAAAAAAACGGATCGAAAAATGCTGTTTACCCCCTTTTATTTCTGGATAGCAAGGATGTTCTGATGGCATTGTGACTTGAATAAGTTGATAGTTTGCGTTTGCATCCCGTCGAGATTGATAAAGGCCATTCAAGGCCGTTTCTTGTGATGCCACGGCGTTATTACGAATGAGATACAAGAGTAAGTCAATCGCCTCCCGTAATGGCACAAGCGGTATTAACCAGTCACTGAGTTCTTTTTGACGAATTTTAGGGTTTTTTTGGAGCCAATAGTAAAAACCAGGCAAGTCGCTTTGGCACATTCCACCCGATATGGTACGACGTTGTCGCACTATATGTATTAAGTGATGTTGAGAATAACTTTCTGCCAATGGTTGTTCAATTTTCCTTAACTTTTCTATCAATATTTTGGACTTGTTTATTAAGTTGATAAGACGCTCTCTGTCAATATTGGGGATGCTTTCCCAACGTTCGAGGATTTGTGCATGAATTTCTAACTCTTTAATGAGTTCAATTTTTAAGTCAAAGCGACTTATAAAGTCTAATATTTCGATGAGATAATTGATAACCGCACGACTGTCTTTTTCGGCAGAGCCTTTGAGACGATATAGAATACCTGCAAATAGATATTCGAGTCGCAATAGACTTCTAACGTGTTCATTAAGGGGATGCTCATATACAATTTTTTTCATCACTTTCTTTATTTTCTGCCCTTTGGTTACGAGGTTATCTCACAATGCGAATTAAGAGTTGAAATTTTTAACTCTTAATTCGCATTCATAAAACGTGATTTCTCACAAGCTGAATTTCATCAGCGTATTTTTGATATAAAGCGTCTATCTGTTGTTGTAAATTGTCAAAGTCAGAGTCATTGTAAATCACATCATCGGCTTTGGCAAGTCTAGCTGTTCGATTCGTTTGTGCTTTTAATATTTGTTCTATTTGTACAAGCGATATGTCGCGGGTAAGTAAACGTTTGCGTTGTAAGTCGGGTGAACAGTCAACAACGAGGATTCGATCAACTTTGTACTTATGTTGTGTTTCTAGTAATAGGGGGATACTTAATAGACAAATCGGCTCTTGCACTTGAGCCACTTGTTCTTGTATCACTTGGCGAATTCTTGGATGTAATATCGCTTCTAAACGTTTTCGCTCCTGTTCATCTGCAAAGATTTTGTCACGGAGTTTGGCCCGATTAAGTCTGCCATCGCTTTGAAGCATTTTAGAGCCATAAGTTTGGATAATCAATCTAAGCGCAGGTTCTCCAGGTTCAACTAGCGCGTGAGCAATTTCGTCAGCGTCTATAATGGGTACACCGAGTTTTGCAAATTGCTTTGATACGGTGGATTTTCCAGTGGCAATGCCACCTGTGAGTCCAATTTTCAGTGGTAAGTCCATAATAAATAGGCATGAGTGAGGGCGCTTCCCCAGAGTAAGTTGATCCAACCTGCGGCGGCGAGATAGGGTCCAAATGGAATAGGTACACTTTTATCTTGAAGACGCATTAAAACCAGTGTTATACCAACGATTGCACCGACGATTGATGACATTAATATAATCAGTGGTAATGCTTGCCATCCCATCCACGCGCCTAACATGGCGAGTAGTTTAAAATCTCCATATCCCATCCCCTCTTTTCCTGTGACGATTTTAAAGAGCCAATACAGTGTCCATAATATCAAATAACCTGCCATTGCACCTATTATACTTGATTCAATATCTGTGTATAACCCAAACAGGTTGCATAATATGCCAAGCCACAAAAGAGGTAGCGTAATATTATCGGGTAATAATTGATGATCAAAATCGATCATGCTGGCTGCTAAGAGTGCCCAAGTCAATACCAATGCACCTATCAGGCTCCATTCCAGTCCAAAATGCCAGGTGGTGATCATGGCTAAAATCGCACTGGTTGCTTCAATAATGGGGTAACGTGGCGAAATCTTATGGTGACAAGCGGTACATTTGCCCCATTGCCAAATATAGCTCAATATCGGGATATTTTCTAGCACCTTGATTTGATGCCCGCAATGTGGACAGTGAGATCGGGGTTGATTTAAGTTAAGCGTTTCACTGGGAGTCTGCACAGAGACGTTTAATAATTCTGCACATTGTTTACGCCATTCCCGTTCCATCATAATGGGTAAACGATAAATCACGACATTAAGAAAACTGCCAACGATAAGCCCTAAGAAACCTGCGATGAATAGCATCATTTTTGGCTCAGTGGCAAGATAGTTTAATAAATTCATGTTAATTGTTAATTGTTAATTATTAATTGTTAATTGAACCTATCCCACTATTCAAAAATGCAGAATAATGAATAAAAATAGTTGTTTTTTTGAGCACGATGTTTAAGAAATCCGATTTTTGGAAAAAATAGGATTTCTAAGCTCAAAAACGAATAGGGGCGGATAGGTTCTTGTTAAACGACGCTTCCCATCTTAAATATGGGCATATACATGGCTAATACTAAACCACCAATAACAACACCTAAAAAAGCCATAATCATCGGTTCCATCATTGAACTGAGGGCTTCAACCAGTGCATCTACTTCTTCTTCATAATAGTCAGCGACTTTATTTAACATTTTATCAATGTCACCCGACTCTTCACCAATTTGTGTCATTTGCACGCACATATTGGGAAATATTTCAACATCACGCATCGCATCGGCAAGGGGTACGCCTGTTTCGACTTGAGCTTTAATTTCCATGGTGGCTTCATAGTAAACGATATTTCCTGTTGCTCCTGCAACGGAATCCATCGCCTCTACTAATGGTGTTCCTGCTGCAAACATTGTTGCTAAAGTGCGGGTAAAACGCGCAATTGCTGATTTTGTCAGGAGTTCACCAAATAAGGGCAATTTTAACGATATCCTTTGTAACCAATTATGAAAAGCAATTGATCGTCTTTTAGCTTGCTTAAAGACGAAAACAAATCCATAAAGCCCACCAAAAACGTACATCCAATTAGCAACCATAAAATCTGACATACTCACAGCAAATTGAGTGATAGCAGGTAATTCACCCCCCATGTCCGCAAACATATCTGCAAAAACGGGTACAACATAAATAAGTAGAATGGCACTGACAATGAGAGCGATAACCAGAATCGAAATGGGATAACTTAACGCGCCTTTGATTTTTTTCTTCATTGATTCACTTTTTTCTTTGTAAACGGCTAGTTTAGTTAAAAGTGATTCTAAAATACCTGCCTGTTCACCGGCTTCGACTAGGTTACAAAAGAGTGAATCAAAGTGTTGAGGGTGTTTACGCAAGCCATCTGCCATCGTACCCCCTGCTTCAACATCGGCTTTGATTGCCATGACTAATTTTTGAAACGCAGGTTTTTCATGCCCTTGACCAACGAGATCAAACGATTGGAGTAGAGGCACGCCTGATGTCATCATTGTTGACATTTGACGCGCAAACAGAGCGATATCAGAAGGTTCAACAGGTGGACCAGCACCACCAAAGAGCGGTTTGGGTTTTTTCTTGACTTTGATAGCCTTGTAGCCTTCTTTTCGCAGGATTTTTGTGATCGCCGCTTCAGATTTACCGGTTCTTTCTCCTTTACGTTTTTTATCTTTACCTTTTTTATCTTTACCTCTTATGCCTTCCCAGACAAAAATGAGTTCCTCTTTTTTTTTTGCAGCCATGATGATTTTTCCTTTTACAGTTGATAATTATTCAGCGATTAGCCTTGAAATCAATTTCAAGGCGGAGTAGTTACAAAAATTCTTAATTCGCATTTACTATTTAATTCTCATTCCTTAGTCACAACACGATTAATTTCTGCTAGAGAGGTTAGCCCATCTTTTGCTTTTTTTAAGCCAGATTGACGTAAATCAGGTATTCCCTCACTGCGTGCCTGATCTGCAATGGCAATCGCATTGCTGCCTTCCATGATTAAACGTTTCATTGTGTCGGAGATAGGCATGACTTGATAAATGCCTACTCGTCCTTTATATCCTTGTCCACCACATTTTTCACAACCATCTTTTCGAGGTTCGTAGAGTTTAAATTCAGGGTCTTGTATTTCTTCCTTACTAAATCCTGATTCAAGTAGAGCCGGTTCAGGAATTTTTTGCTCTACTTTACATTGACATAAGCGGCGGCAAAGACGTTGCGCCATAATCAGGTTGACGGCTGTTGCTATCGCAAAGGGCTGAATGCCCATATCAATCATTCGAGTTAACGTTTGGGGCGCATCATTTGTGTGTAAGGTTGACATAACCATGTGACCAGTCGTCGCCGCTTTAATAGCAATACCACCCGTTTCTAAGTCTCGTATTTCGCCGACTAATATAATATCAGGGTCTTGTCGTAGGAAGGCTTTAAGGGCTTTTGCAAAAGTCATACCCGTTTTTTCATCAATTTGTACCTGATTGACACCAGGTAAGTTGATTTCTACCGGGTCTTCTGCTGTCGAAATATTGACACCTTCTTGATTAAGTATATGAATCCCGGTATAAAGTGAGACGGTTTTACCGCTACCCGTTGGTCCTGTGACGAGTACCATACCATAAGGGTTAGCGAGTGCTTCTAAGTATAATTGTTTTTGCTCTTCTTCATAGCCAAGTTTATCTATGTTCAAATTGGCGGCTGATGAATCAAGGATTCGCATGACTATTTTTTCGCCCCATAAGATGGGACAAGTGCTAACGCGAAAGTCAATTGATTTTTTAGCTGAGAGTTTAAGTTTGATACGTCCATCTTGAGGCACTCGTCGTTCGGAGACATCAAGACGTGACATGACTTTGATACGAGCGGCTAGTTTCCGAGCAAGACCAATGGGCGGATTTGCAGCAACTTGGAGTATTCCATCAATACGGAAACGCACTCTATAGTATTTTTCATAAGGCTCAAAATGTAAATCAGAAGCCCCCATTTTGATCGCCTTAAAAAGCATACCATTGACAAATTTAATGACGGGGGCTTCTTCGGTGGTATCTTCTTCTTCTCCTGCTTTATCATCTTCATCTTCAACTAATTCAATATCATCCAAGCCATCCCCCCCTAAATCTTTCATGCTGGTATCGAAAAATTCAAGGGCGCGTTCAATGACTTTCTGAAGTTTTTCTTCATTTGCCAAGATTGCTTCTGTACGCATCTTGGTATGAAATTTAATCTCGTCAAGCGCAATTGGGTTGCTGGGATCGGAGATGGCAACAAAAAGACTCTTTCCACGATTGAAAATGGGAAGCACTTTATGTTTTTCTAATAATTTTTTTGTAATTTTACTTGTAATCAGTTCACGATCAAGTTCAATATTTTCAATATCAATAAGAGGAACAGCAAATTCTTTTGCTGCCTCAAGAGCAACATCGCGACTCTTAACCAGTTTTTTATTAACAAGATAACTTACGAAAGAAGTACGTGTTTTTAGCGACTCATCAAACGCTTTTCCTGCGGCTTCTTCAGTTAATAATCCCTCTATCACCAGTCTTCGTGCTAGCCCGGTTAGGATGACTTTTTTCTTTAAGTTTGTTGTAGCCATGATTTAATGTTAATAATATTAATTATATCAATAATTTTTTTTATAATTCATTGATTTCAATCACTTTCCATTGTTAGAATCAGAATTTTCAGAATTTGATAATTTTCAGAATTAAAAATCAAGTGAGTTTTCGAGAAATTTTTCTTCAAAAAACTTAAACCTCGGAGGCTCTTGCAAAACTCTGAACACACGATGTTTAAGCGATTTTTTTCAAAAAATCGGATTTCTAAGCTCGAAGAAACACACGATGTTTAAGAAATCCGATTTTTTTGTTCTAAAATAGTATTTCTTAAACCTTTTGGAAACATAGTGCGTAACATCAGTTATGAGGTTTTTAATTCTGAAAATTCTGATTCTAACAATAAAAAATATCCTGTACACTTTATTCGTTGTACTAAATACTAAGAGGTGATTTCTAAAAAATTTTTAAGTAAAGTATGCCCTTGTTCTGTCAATATTGATTCAGGATGAAATTGTACTCCAATAACAGGCAAAGTTTTATGTTGCACTCCCATAATTTCACCTCTTTTGCCATCGGATGATAATGTCCATGCTGTCATTTCTAAACAATCTGGTAATGTGGATTGTTCAACGACAAGTGAGTGATAACGTGTCGCTTCAAAGGGATTATTCATGCCTGAAAATAGATTTGTGCCTGTATGATAAATTAGTGACGTTTTACCGTGCATAATCTCTTTTGCATGAATAATTTTACCCCCAAATGCTTGACATAAACTTTGATATCCAAGACAAACGCCTAGTATGGGTATTTTACCTGCAAAAGTTTGAACAGCCGCAATAGAAATACCCGCTTGATTAGGTGTGCAAGGGCCAGGCGAAATGACAATTTGTTTTGGGGCAAGGGCTTTAATATCATCACAAGTCAATTGATCATTGCGAAAGACTTGAACTTGAACACCTATTTCACCAAAATATTGTACTAAATTATAGGTGAAGGAATCATAGTTGTCTATCATTAATAACATAGAAGTCCTTTATGATTTAAAGAGCAACAAAGCTAAAGCGTTGTACTCCTAACAAAGATTAAGGAGGGGACTCCTAATTAATTTATAAACCCTCAGTCGCCATTGCCACCGCTTTAAATATAGCGCGTCCCTTATTCATCGTCTCTTCCCACTCATTAGCAGGAATAGAATCAGCGACAATACCTGCCCCAACTTGAATGTATAACGTTTTGTCTTTAATAACAGCAGTACGAATAGCTATCGCGGTGTCCATATCACCATGCCAGGTGAGATAGCCTACTGCGCCACCATAAATGCCACGTTTGATCGGTTCCAATTCGTTAATAATTTCCATGGCGCGTATTTTTGGTGCGCCAGATAATGTACCTGCTGGAAATGTTGCCCTAAGCACATCCAGTGCATTCAAATCAGGTTTTAATTGTCCAGTGACGTTAGAGACAATGTGCATGACATGAGAATATCGTTCTATAATCATTTTGTCAGTCAATTGTACCGTGCCAATTTGAGCAACACGCCCAACATCATTTCTACCCAAATCAATGAGCATAAGATGTTCAGCACATTCTTTTGGATCAGCGAGCAATTCTTTCTCCAAAGCCTTATCTTCCGCCTCATCACAACCACGCGGGCGGGTGCCAGCTATGGGGCGAACGGTGACTTCTTGCTCTTCTAAACGGACTAAGATTTCTGGAGATGATCCGACAATATGAAAATCATCTAAATCTAAATAGTATAAATAGGGTGAGGGATTAAGGCAGCGCAAAGCGCGATAAACATTTAAAGGCGGCACTTCACAAGCGATTTTAAGACGCTGTGAGAGTACAACCTGCATAACATCGCCCTCAACAATATATTCTTTAGCCCGTTTGACGGCTTTTTCATAATCGGCGCGAAGAAATCCTGACTCAAAATCGGTTTCCGTAATGCTGTTGCCAGATATTTTGTTATATATGGATGGCACATTCTCATGCAAACGTTTTACGAGAGCATCTAAGCGTTGCTCGGCTAAATTCAGGGCATCCTGTGATGGCTCGGCATGAACAATGAGATATAATTTACCTTTAAGATTGTCAAAGACAACAATCTCATCAGAAACCATTAATAGAATATCAGGCGTACCTAAAGGATCATTCAAATTTTCTTTCGAGGCTAAACGGGGTTCAATATATTGCGCGGTATCATAGCCAAAATAGCCCACTAAGCCTCCAGCGAAACGGGGAAAATCAGGTAATTTGGGTACACGAAAGCGTTCCTGAAATTCTGCAATCCAGGCCAAAGGATCAGTTGTCTGTTCCTGTTCTATAATAGAGCCATCTTGATAGACAAAAATATCATTGCCATATACCCGTACAACCCTCTTTGCAGGTAGCCCAATTATAGAATAACGTCCCCATTTTTCGCCACCCTCAACAGATTCTAATAAATAGGAATAGGGCCCTTTAGCTAATTTCAAATAAGCACTCAAGGGCGTATCCAAATCAGCTAAAACTTCTCGCTGTATCGGGAGTCGATTGTAGCCTTCAGCTACGAATTGGGTTAATTGTTCAGGTTTCATGTTCAGTTATCAGTGAAGAAAGTTGAGCAAATGAATCAATCACAGCATCAGGCTTTGCCGTGCGAATATCCATGCCATGATTATACCCATAACTCACGCATAAAATTTTAAATCCTGCGGCTCGCGCCGCTTGCACATCGTTAACAGAGTCTCCTATCATCAAGGCATTATGCGGATTAACCTTAAAAAAATCTGCCGCATGGCGTAAGGGCAAAGGATCAGGTTTCTTTTTAGCTAAACTATCTCCACTGATAACGAGTTGAAAATAATCGTACAGATTTAAAGCGTTTAGCAAAGGCGTTGTAAATTGCTCCGCCTTATTAGTAACACAAGCTAATTGATATTTCTGCGATTTTAACCATTCCAATCCTTCACGTACACCTGGGTAAAGCAAACTATGATTACCATTGACTTCTGCATATAATATTTTAAACTGATGAAGCGCAGATTGAAATAAATTTTCATCAGGTTCACCCTCAAGCTGATTAAGCAAGGCTCGTTTAACCAAGCGTTCTATACCATTACCAACCCAACATCGTACTTTTTCCTCGCCCCGTTGTGGCAAGCCTAATTGTGACATTGTCTGATCGACAGCATAAACAAGATCAGGCACTGTATCTATCAAGGTACCATCTAAATCAATTAAAACTAATTCTGGATTAAGTAAAGCCATAAATTATACCTGAGCCAATTCAGCACGCATCGCTCCAATAGTCGCCTTATAATCAGGCGTGTTGAAAATAGCTGAACCAGCAACAAAGGTATCAGCGCCCGCTTGTGCAATTTCACGGATATTGTTCACTTTAACACCGCCATCAACTTCTAAACGAATGTTTTGCCCACTCTTGTCAATGATTTGACGCGCCTCGCGCAACTTGTCTAAAGTTTGAGGGATAAAAGATTGCCCCCCAAAACCTGGATTGACAGACATCAATAAAATCATATCTACCTTATCTATGACATATTTCAAATAGTCTAAAGGCGTTGCTGGATTAAAAACCAAGCCCGATTGACAACCACAATCACGTACTAATTGTAAAGAACGATCAATATGCTCACTCGCTTCTGGATGGAAAGTAATATAAGTCGCACCTGCCTTCGCAAAATCAGGGATTATGCGATCCACAGGCTTAACCATTAAATGCACATCAATTGGTGCAGTGACACCATGTTTACGCAACGCCTCACAAATTAAAGGGCCTATGGTTAAATTAGGCACATAATGATTATCCATCACATCAAAATGGACTATATCCGCTCCTGCGGATAAAACATGAGTCACCTCTTCCCCTAGACGGGCAAAATCAGCGGATAAAATGGATGGTGCGATAAGGTAATTGGACATGTATTTTTTTTGCTCCTATATTTTCAATAATATTAGAAATAATTTATTAAATATATTATAGTCTAATTTTATTTGGAATCAAGATTGCATTAATTTGATGCAAACTTCATACTATAATGCGATCATTATAAAAAAATTTCATTATAACCTGATTTGAGTGAAATCGTTTAAAATGCGATTATTAATAACCTTTTTATTACTAATACTTTCCTTCTCCTGTTTAGGCAAACCGATCTATCTTCTTGATATGCGCGTTTTCAAACAGGCTGCCCATAAAACGCGCTTAGTTTTTAATCTTGACGGGGTTCCCGCGACATATAAGATTTTTACCCTTAAATCTCCCTATCGCCTCGTCATTGACTTAAAAAGCACAAAATTGAATCAAAGATTAGTCGCCCCTGCCGACTTAAATTTTGTGAAAAAAATTCGCAGTGCAACTCGTAATCGAAAAGATTTACGGCTCGTTTTTGATTTAAAAGAAGCCGTGCGTACTAAAAGTTTTTGGCTAAAACCCAATAGCACTAATGGGCATCGCCTTGTTATAGAGGTGAACCTAAAGAGAAAAAGGACTTCTTCAAAGAAAAAAAAGACTTCTGTTACCAGTTGGATACGTTTTCCAAAACTCTTAAAAAAGTCACAACCGCAACCCGTTATCACAAAACCCACTGAGCCTCGTCAGCGCAATCTTGTGATAGCTATTGATGCGGGACATGGGGGCATTGACTCTGGTGCAGTCGGTTCTGCTGGCGTTCAAGAAAAAAATGTCGTCTTGGCGATTGCTAAAGAAGTTTATGCCTTGATTAGCAGAGAAAATGGTATGCGTGCGGTTCTTATTCGTAATGGCGATCATTTTATCAAACTACGCAAACGCACTGAATTAGCGCGTCAATATAAAGCCGACTTATTTGTTTCTATCCATGCAGATGCTTATCCTGATGATAGGAGAGTACAAGGCTCATCAGTTTATATGCTGTCACGCAATGCCGCAAGCAGTGAAATAGCTAAATGGTTAGCAAAAAAAGAAAATGCGGCTGACTTAATAGACGGAATCAGTTTGAACGATAAAGATAATTTACTGGCTCAAGTACTGCTTGATCTTTCCATGTTAAACACTTTAGAAGCTAGTGCTTATGTGGGTAAAAGCATTTTAAAAGAACTCAAAAAAGTCAGTCACGTTCACGCGCCCAGATTACAGCGAGCCCATTTTATGGTTTTATCTTCCCCCGATATTCCCTCGGTTTTAGTGGAAACGGGATTTATTTCAAATCCCGATGAAGAAAAAAAACTTAACCAACCGGAATATCGCCATCGTCTCGCTAAAGCGATTTTTGAAGGAATACGTGAATATTTTGCCAATTATAGCTTCTCAGAGACTTTATTGGTACGTCGATAATTTCCGTCCTTTGGTTTTGGAGTCCATTCGAGAGTCGAGGTTTCCGTTTTTCTTCAAAAAACGGAAACCTCGACTAAAGTTTTTTGAAGAAAAACTCTTAGCCTCGAATGCTTCAGCTTTGGCGTTTTTGGAGTCCAACGCTTCAGCTTTGGACTAAAAAAACTACCGCCGCCGTAACCTAATAACCTTCGTTACCAAACCTGCTACCACCGCAGCAACAAAACTAATCCCAATTGACATCACTGGAACTAGCCAAGTATTATCAGAAGCAAAGGGAAATTGTCCAGCGACAGATGCAACAATTGCACCCGTCGCCAGCCCAATACCCCAAGTAGCGATAGTGTCTTGGAAAGCGCGTTCACGCTTTTCTTCTTCAATCGCCACCATCGTTTGAATATATTCTATTAAATGCGCTAACAACTTCAAACCAGGGCTAAGATTGGGTGGATTGGCGCGGGGCAAAGCA
>JAGLHR010000040.1 GCA_023143415.1 Thiomargarita sp.
GCGGAGTCATAATCCCCTTTATTGTCTAGCAACGCTGCCAAATTATTCAGAGAAGTCGCCGTATCGGGATGCTCTGCGCCTAACACCTTTTCTCTGATGGCTAAGGCGCGGCGGTAAAGCGGTTCGGCTCCGTCATAATCCCCTTTATTAGAGAGCAATAAAGCCAAATTATTCAGAGAAGTCGCCGTAGAGGGATGTTCTGCGCCTAACACCTGTTTATGAATGGCTAAGGCGCGGCGGTAAAGCGGTTCGGCTCCGTCATAATTTCCTTTCTTGGAGAGCAATAAAGCCAAATTATTCAGAGACTGAGCCGTATCGGGATGCTCTGCGCCTAACACCTTTTCTCTGATGGCTAAGGCGCGGCGGTAAAGCGGTTCGGCGGAGTCATAATCCCCTTTATTGGAGAGCAATAAAGCCAAATTATTCAGAGAAGTCGCCGTATCGGGATGCTCTGCGCCTAACACCTTTTCTATGATGGCTAAGGCGCGGCGTGCTAACGATATGATTTCTTCTGTGTAAACACCGATTGTATTATAGAAAAAGGCGACTTCATTCACAGCAGAAGCGAAGCCCTCATTTGAGACGGTTTTTTCATATTCAACCAATGCTTGTGGATAAGCCGTTAGCATTTCATGCTCTTTCTCAAGTCCACGCCAATAGCCCAGTAACTCATATAACCTTTCATCCTCAAGAAACTGCAACAACATGGGTATTTCACTGAGACACGCTTGTAATCGTACCCGTTCTCCAGCTTGTTCCAATTGATAAGGTAATTCATCGGCTTTACGACTACTTATCGGCTGTAATTCAAAAAAAGTCGCTAAACGGCGATGTGCCGCCTTTTTCTTATCAGCGTCGGTTAAACAGTATTGTTCAACTGCTTGGCGTAAATAGTCGTTGGCAAAGTTTAACAAGCCGGCACGATTGACTAAAGCCGCTTGCAAAGCCAGATATAAGGGAGACCAGATGGCTTGTTGTACGATTAAGAAATTCAATAATTCCGTTTCTCCTAAACCACGCCGTGAAGCCCATAAAAATGTCATGGCTTTTTCAACTAAATGTGGATAGGTTTGAGGTTGGGTGGATTCCTCTGGCTTGGGCAAAAAGAAACCCAATAATTTTTTCAAGAAACGGGGTTTCTTTTGAACAGGCATATCCCACGATTTATAGTCGTTTTCCAAACGCGCTAACATTTTTTGATACAAATCGGGAATCGTTTTTGCCTCAAGATAATCATTAATCTCTTTTGGTAACTTGCTAAAATTACCAAATAAGCGCAGTTCTTCTAAAAGTATTCGTAAATACAATGGGTTAGCAGTTTGTGGGGCTGCCACGATACGTTGAATATGAGCATTCTCTAATTTCCGCCCATATTGCTCAAGATAATCCACAATCAATTGGGTCCTTTCTTGCGCTGACAATGGTTGCACTGTGAGGGTTGAACAAGCTCCTTTAATTTGTTGTAACGTTTTCCAAGCGTCATGATTAGGCAAAACAGATACCATCAAACGAACCGAGGCGGGTATCAGATTAAGCAACCAGATCAAACGATCCGACTGTTCCAATTGATTGAGTCCGTCGATAATCACAATTATGCGCTTTTGACTGATATGTGATGACAAGTGTTGCATGACCGCTTCGGGTGCGTGGGGAATTTTAGTATCCATTTGAAAATATTTTTGTAGGCTCTCTGTCAGCCTTTGCATCACGACAATGGGATTAGTGCTACCCTCAGAACAACCACAAAAATGCCAAAAGACCAATTCATCCTGGTGTTTTTCTTGATAATCCCTCACCCAATTCGCTAACAAAGCCGATTTACCACTTCCCGATTCCCCTAAAATCACTAAGGGCTGCGTCGATTTATCCCGCGCGTGGGCAGTGAGACAGTCAAAATCGGTTTGACGGCGAATATAAACCAATTCCCGACTATGGGCAAAAGCGTCATGTTCGATATTTTCTCTTTCAAATTCAGTCGGTTGGCTGCCTTCAGGAAAGGCTTTATCAATCAAAGCCCATAATTGTTCTGAAACCAATTCTTTGAGATCAGTGGGTTTTTGATATTCCTTCACTTGACAGCCTAAATCGCGAATGCGTTGTTTTAACGCATTTTGCTTTTGGACATTTTCGGAAGTATCTTCTTTATAATAGTCGGGCTTTGACTGTGTTTGGGCATAATGCGGATCACGAAAATAAAACAACGCCTGTTCAATCGTTTCTTGCCGCTCTTCATCAGATGTCATTTGCCCTACGGGAAAAAGGGCATGTAAAATTTCCAATTCGGTGATACTCCGATCAGGGTATTTTTTCACCCAATCATAGTGAGGATATTTTTCACAAATATCAGGGATTTGTTCTGGATACATTGCCGAACCATAACGCTCCCCTAAAAGCCCTAAGAAATAAGGGCGCCCGTCATCAATTCGCCCTAAACAAATAGGCACAGCAACACCGCTTTTCACCTGTTCTTTGGGAATACCCCAACGTAAATCAATTTCGACAAAATCCACTTTTCGCTCCCGACAACGGCGGTGGATTTCTGGAAAAACCTGTTTCGCCAAGACATTGCGTTCATCATATAGCCCCCGAAAAGTGGAGGAAATGAAGAGTTTGACTTGGCGTTGTTTATTGATTTGCATATTTCGTTGCTTTTAAGAAAAAGGTTAAACTTGGTAGTTATTATTGTGGGTTTAAAAAAACTTAATCATCGAATATACTATGAAATAGGTTTCGCGTAAATATTTTTCACTTTGGAGAGATACTTATGAATATCAATACTCAGTTAGACGAAAGTTACTCGCAAAAATTAGCCTTTCTTACCCAATTCACCCATGCAACTGTTCCAGATGTCATTCAACAAGCAATTGATTTTTACTATGAACACACACAATCTCGTTACAAGGATAAAAAGTTATCACTCTGTAAAGCCGCCGAATTAAGTACTGAAGCACAAGTTTTAACACTTTTTGGAGTCCAAACCTTCAGATTTGGCATTCAGCAATTTAGTCACGTCCAAATCTAAAGGTTTGGACTCCATCATATCCGATAATTTATGCTTCAGTACCTA
>JAGLHR010000400.1 GCA_023143415.1 Thiomargarita sp.
ACGCCCAAAGCTGAAACGTTGGACTCCAATAAGGAACGTTTCGAGGTTTTAGTTTTTTGAAGAAAAACTAAAACCTCGAATACCTGACAGGTTTTAGAAACCTGTCAGGTCTGGCTTTAACGTTTCGTAAAGACTGAGTAATTACGAAGAAACATAAATATTATCAATCACTTAATTGAAGCGTACTTTGACCATTTAACTGTATTTGCGCGTCTCCAATACGATTACTATACAGATGACTGGTCATTATCACGGCTCCACCGGTTTCACAAAACTGGTATAAACGATTGAATACCAATTTAGCTGCTACCTCATCAACGCCGGCGGTGGGTTCATCGGCAAGCATTAATTTTGGTTTGGTCAGTAACAATCTTATTAAAGCTAATCGTGCTTGCTGCCCACCAGATAGTGAAGTGGCTTCGCGTTCCAAAGGAATGTCGTGGAGTCCGACTGAATGTAGTTCTCTTTCTAATGTTTCTACATTAGGTAGCGATTCCCGTAAGCGTTCCTTTTGTATGCGGAAGCTGTGTAGTGGATAAAGTAGGTTGTCGGCAATGCTTCCTGACATTATAACGGGCCTTTGCGGCAATAAAGCAATCTCGCTGCGCCAACGAGCAACGGCTATTTCTGTATGCCTGAGTTCGTGGAGCAGCAGTACGCCCGATATCAATGGATGCAAACGTGCTAATGAAGACAGGAGGGTACTTTTGCCAACACCAGATGGACCTGTAAGATAATAAAATTGCCCTGTTTTGATGGTAAAGGAACAATTGGCATCGCCATTTAAAATCAATTTTGCAGTATCACCATCGCCACATTGTATTTTGAGTGATTCGGCAGTTAAAAGTGGTAACTCCATGCTTTTTCCTGTTGTTGCCCTTCAGAAACGCTTTAAATTAAAATTTGTTTTTAAATAACATCAAGCGTTGGATATTCAATTTCTGTTAAGGAGCAAAACAACACAAGTATCCGATACCCGATCATGCCAAGTACGATGTTGTTTATCCACAATAGCCCAGAAAAATCCCAAACCAAAAACTAACCACGATACCATAGCTGTCAAAAAACGTACAAAAGTTTGTTGCCAACTCAAAGGTTGCCCACTGATGGATTGCAATTGGAGCCGCCAAACTTTCATACCCAACGTTTGCCCACCATGTAACCAGGGCCATGCAAAGTAAAAAAAACAGACGAGCAATAAATAAACCCTAAAAGCAAAACTAATTTCTCCATGAGTTAATGGATATACCAAAGCGGCGGCAATAAATAAGACAGCAAATAATAATAAACTATCATAAAATATCGCGAAAAATCGGCGGGTTATAGCCGCGCAATATTTTGATTCAATAGGGGTTTTCATAATTAAAACTCTTTTGGGTAGATGCTCAAAAAGTCGTTTCCGAAACTGACAGATTTCAAAAAAACGATCTAATTGATAAATTTTTAGGTATCATTATTGTAACTACTCAGTGGTTAGCCTTGAAATTGATTTCAAGGCTAAAAGCATTCGAGGTTTTAGTTTTTTAAAGAAAAACTAAAACCTCGAATAGTCTGCTAAAGCAGACTAATTTCGAAAATAACTTAGCTGAGCCTGCTTTAGCTTTCAGCCTTGAAATTGATTTCAAGGCTGAGTAGTTACGTTTTTTGTTACTACTCAGGGCAACCACAAGGGATTGCCCCTACATCAGAAGATTTTCGTCACTCGACATAAAAATATTGTTGTAGGGGCAATCCTTTATGGTTGCCCTGAGTAGTTACGTTTTTTTTTAAAAACTTTCGCCTCGAAACCATTCACCATTCACCATTCACCATTAACCATGATAGAATTTCCTGATTATGAAGACGACGTTCTTACCGAAGAAGAGAAGCCAAAACTTAAACAGCCTCCGCTTTATAAAGTGATACTACTGAATGACGATTATACACCAATGGATTTCGTTGTTCATGTATTAAAAGTCTTTTTTGGCATGGATGAAGAAACGGCGACTCATATTATGTTACAAGTACATCATCAAGGCAAAGGCATTTGTGGTACTTTTACCCGTGAAATTGCCGAAACGAAAGTGGCTCAAGTCAATAACTATGCCCGTGAAAATCAACAGCCTCTCATCAGTATAATGGAGAAAACATAAAGTCATACCCGTCGTGTAGTACAACTCGTGTAGTACAACGGATTTACTTAACGGATTTTTAACGGATTTAAGAAATCCGATTTTTTCAAAAATCGGATTTCTCAGTTCAAAATGAAGTTTAAGATTAAGAGAAAAATCATGTTAAACAGAAAACTTGAAACAAACCTGAATAACGCTTTTCAAATGGCGCGTCAAAAGCGTTTTGAATTTATGACGGTTGAACACCTATTATTGGCACTGCTAAATGATAAGGCTGCCGTTGACGTTTTACATGCTTGTGGTACGAATCTGAACGTACTCAAAAAAGAGTTGTTGAGCTTTTTGGAAAAAACAACCCCTAAACTCTCTAAGAAAGATAAACGAGATACACAACCCACACTCGGTTTCCAACGAGTATTACAACGGGCACTTTTTAATGTGCAATCATCAGGTAAAAAGGAAGTCTCCGGCGCAAATGTGTTAGTCGCTATTTTATCCGAGCGTGAATCTCAAGCCGTTTTTTTTCTTGAAAAACAAAATATCAGTCGTTTAGATATGGTGAACTATATCTCCCACGGCATCTCCAAAGTTGATAACGACAATAACGCATTTTCTCCAGAATTAGAAGGGGAAGAAAACGGTGAAAGTGCGACGGCACCCGCTAAAAATCCCTTAGATGTTTTTACCGTCAATCTGAATGAACAGGCAAAAGCGGGCAAGATAGATCCCCTCATTGGACGGGAAAACGAAATCGAACGCACTTTGCAAATTTTATGCAGGCGGCGCAAAAACAACCCCTTATTAGTTGGGGAAGCAGGAGTAGGAAAAACCGCATTAGCTGAAGGTTTAGCAAAATTGATTATCGAGAAAAAAGTCCCAGAAATTTTGGAAGATAGCGTCGTCTATGCCCTCGATTTGGGTTCATTATTAGCCGGTACAAAATATCGGGGCGATTTTGAAAAACGCCTCAAAGCCGTTTTAGTCCAATTAAAGAAAGAACCCAACACCATCTTATTTATTGATGAAATCCATACCATCATTGGTGCCGGCTCCGCCTCTGGAAGTGCAATGGATGTCTCCAATTTGATCAAACCAGGATTAGCATCTGGTGAACTAAAATGTATCGGTTCAACCACTTACAAGGAATATCGCGGCATCTTTGAAAAAGATCATGCCCTATCGCGTCGCTTCCAAAAAATTGAAGTCAACGAACCTTCCGTTGAGGAAAGCATACAAATTCTACAAGGCTTGAAATCGTGTTTTGAAAAACACCACGAAGTCAAATATACGCCTCAAGCTATACGTGCCGCTGCTGAATTATCCGCACGTTATATCAACGACAGACATTTACCCGACAAAGCCATTGATGTGATTGACGAAGTTGGCGCAAGTCAACGTTTACAACCCCCTGAAAAACGCAAAAATACAATTGAAGTACCTGATATCGAATATATCGTCGGCAAAATTGCCCGCATCCCAGAGAAAAATGTCTCCGTTTCAGACAAAGAAACGTTGAGAAACCTTGAACACAATTTGAAAATGGTCGTCTATGGTCAAGACGAGGCGATTGAAACCCTAGCACGAACGATTAAAATGTCCCGTTCCGGATTAGGTCATACAGAGAAAACGATTGGCTCATTCCTCTTCGCAGGGCCGACAGGTGTCGGAAAAACGGAAGTCACACGCCAATTAGCGCGTATCATGGGCATCGAATTGATTCGTTTTGATATGTCAGAATATATGGAACGACATACCGTATCCCGTCTGATTGGTGCACCGCCGGGTTATGTTGGCTTTGATCAGGGCGGTTTACTGACAGAAGCGATTAATCAAAATCCTTATGCCGTATTGCTGCTTGATGAAATTGAAAAGGCGCATCCCGATGTTTTTAACCTCTTATTACAAGTGATGGATCATGGTTCATTAACCGATACGAATGGACGCAAAGTTGATTTTCGTCATGTCGTGCTTGTGATGACGAGCAATGCGGGGGCTAAAGAAGCCAGTCGTTCTTCGATAGGATTTAGTCTGCAAGATAATTCCAGCGATATGATGGAAGCCGTTAAACGCGCCTTCACACCAGAATTTCGTAATCGCCTTGATACCATTGTACAATTTAAGGCGCTCACGCCTGAAACCATCGGGCATGTTGTGGATAAATTCATTATTGAATTAGAAAGCCAATTGGAAGAAAAACAGGTGACAATTAAGGTTGAAGAAGCCGCACGACACTGGTTAGCAGAATATGGTTATGATCCAATAATGGGGGCGAGACCCATGGCCCGTTTAATTGATGATAAAATCAAAAAGCAGTTGGCGGAAGAAATCCTCTTTGGAAAATTGGAAAAAGGGGGAAAAGTGCGAGTCTATGAAACTGACAATGAGCTTGGTTTTGAATTTGAAAGCGCAAACTCGGATATTTTGGAGTCCAACGCTTCAGCTTTGGAAGTTGCTCAAAGCTAAAGCGTTGGACTCCTGAATCCAAAGCTAAAGCGTTGGACTCCTGAATCCAAAGCTGAAGCGTTGGACTCCAAAATACGCCCAAAGCTAAAGCGTTGTACTCCAAAATACGCCAAAGCTGAAGCGTTGGACTCCAAAATACGTCCAAAACTAAAGCATTCGAGGCTAAAGTTTTTTAAATAAAAACTCTTAGCCTCGAATGGACTCCAAAATGAATCCAATTATTATGACTCCAGAAGAACTTGAGCAAATCATCATCAAAGGTGAAACTTTACAAACAGAGTTTAAATCGGCAAAAGTACATCCTGATGCACTGGCAGCCGCCATCGTATCGTTTCTGAATACAGCAGGAGGATTACTACTACTGGGTGTGGAGGATGACAGGACAATTACCGGAATAGATAATGAAGACACAGCCTGTCAGCGCGTTGAACAGATTTTAGCGAATAATATAACGCCACGAGCAACCGCTTACATTGAATCCGTAAAGTATGCCGGAAAAACACTTTTAAAAATTGCCGTGTCGCAAGGGCTAGATCGTCCCTATCACACGCGACGCGGACAGTGTTTTATCAGAGTCAATGCGGGAAAACGTTTCGCTTCACGGGAGGAAATACGGCGAATGTATTTAACTGTTCGTGCTTTCTATTACGATGAGTCCTCAGTGCTGAACACGGGATTATCTGATATAGAACTCCAAGCCTTTGATGATTTTTTGAACTTGGCTTATGGCTATCCCAAGGATGAAACTCGTACTGCGGCTGAACGGTCCCGTTTACTCAACAACTTGAAAGCAATGCAAGATGAACAGTTGACTATAGCGGGACTATTATTTTTTGGTCACCATCCCCAAGATCACCTCCCAACGGCACGGGTGGATTTTGCTCGCTTTGCGGATAGGGGAGAAGTTATCTTGGACAAGAAAACATTAATGGGAAGACTCTCCAAGCAACTGGAAGGAATGGAAGAAATATTGCGTTTGCATCTTTCCAACGGGGGAGTTATTCGCGAATTTGAACCGGAAAGTCGCTATGAAATGCCCTTAGAAATGTTGCGCGAAGCATTAGTCAATGCGCTCGTTCACCGTGACTATTCACTTTCTGCCCCCATTAGGGTATTAATGTTTAATGATCGGCTGGAGGTACATAGTCCTGGCTGCTTACCCAATAGTGTCACATTAGAAAACATCAGGGCAGGTATTCATGTCGAACGAAATCCTATCATCCTGTCCCTCATGGCTAAACTTGGATTGATGACTCGCTTGGGAACTGGCATTTTGCGTATTTTCCGTCTCGCTGAAGAAACTCACTTACCAACACCTGAACTGGTTGAGAGCGATTCTGAATTTGTAATTACTTTGTATCGATCAACAACCTAAAACCTGCTCAATTCCACAATTCCACCGATTTCATCGGTGGCTATTCACATTTCACCCCGTTGGGGTTA
>JAGLHR010000401.1 GCA_023143415.1 Thiomargarita sp.
CATAATTCAAGGCTAAAGTTTTTTCTTTAAAAAAACTTTAGCCTTGAAACCATTCATCATTAATTTATAACAATGACTCAGTCAGAAACAACCAATAACACCGTCGTACCAACTTACGATCCAGAAACGCTGAAAACTTTAGAAAAAATCGTCGGGGCTGAAACAACGCGGTTGTTCATTCAACAATTTATACAGTCTGCGACAGAACACTTAGCCAATTTGCAGCAATGGGTTGCGACTGGCAATGCTAATGAGCTACGCCGTAAAGCGCATCAGTTTAAAGGTGAAAGTTTACAATTAGGTGCCATGCAGCTAGGTGTTTTATGTGAAGAAATGGAAACCTTGGCACAACAGGGTTCACTTGAAAAGATACCCGAAATTTTAGCTCAAATAGAAGCAGAATTTGCACATTTTGAAGCCACTTTAAAATCAGGTGGACAATTATGAAAAATAGCCCTGCCCATATTTTAATCGTTGATGATGCCCTATTGATTCGCAAAATGTTAGAACAAGTTCTAAAAAAATATGGATATGCTGTCAAAATGGCTGAAGATGGTCAACAAGCGATAGATTACTTTATTGAGCATCGTCCAGACTTGATTCTAATGGATGCGGAGATGCCTATTATTGATGGTGTAACCGCTTGTGAACAAATCAAAAAGTTGCCAGAGGCGAAAAATCTGCCCATTATCATGGTAACGGCTTGTGTTGAACGGCAATGGATTGATAATGCTTATGCCGCAGGTGCGATAGATTATATTACGAAACCGGTTAATTTAGATGTCTTACGCAATCGCATTCACTATATTCTGCAAGCCAAACGTGCTGAAGAAGCATTATTTGATGAAAAAGAAAGAGCATTAGTGACTTTAGCTTCTATTGGTGATGGCGTGATCACGACTGATGCTAAGGGAATGGTGGAATTTTTAAATCCGGTTGCTGAAACGTTAACAGGCTGGAATACACAAGAAGCACAAGGATTGCCTTTAAATCAAGTCTTTTCAATTACTGACGAATACACGCAGCAGCCCATTGAATTTCCAATACAGTGCAGTTTGGAAGAATGTAAAATGGTGAAATTAGAAAATGATCACGTACTCATTCACCGTCAACAGAAGAAAAAGTTTGCCATAGACAATTTAGCCGCACCAATTAAGGATCGTAATGGAAATGTCATCGGTGTCGTTTTAGTGTTTCATAATGTCACAGAAACACGCAAAATGACCAAAGAACTTTCCTTTAAAGCGAAACATGATGCCCTTACCAGTTTATACAATCGGCTTGAATTTCAAGCACAATTGAAACTGTTGGTACAAAGTCCGCGTGATGACAATATAGAACATGCCTTGCTGTATATTGATTTGGATCGATTTAAAATCGTGAATGATAGCTGTGGACATGAAGCGGGTGACCAATTGCTTAAAGATATTGCATTGATCTTACAACAAACAGTTGATGCACATACCACCTTTAGAAAATCAACATTAGCTCGATTGGGCGGAGATGAATTTGGCCTTTTACTTGAAAATTGCACCTTGCAACACGCTTTAGATATTGCTAATAATTTATGTAAAAGCATTGAACGTTTTAGATTTTTTTGGGAAAATGAGGAAGAAGAAAAAGGTGTTTTTAGTATAGGAGCCAGTATTGGTTTTGTACCCATTTCTCCTCAAATGACTCATCCAAAAAGCATCGTCGCCATGGCAGACACGGCTTGTTATGGGGCAAAGAATGCCGGGCGTAATGGCGTTTATATTTATAAAGAAAATGATGGAAATCAGCCTGATCAAAATATACAATGGGTTTCTTTAATTAACGACAACCTTGAAAAAGATCAAGGCTTTCTTTTATTTTCTCAAGCGATTGTTCCTCTGCGAGAGGACACCCATGTCGAAAAGAATTATGAAATTTTGCTACGCATGAATTTTGAAGACCGTTTAGTGTCTCCAGGCGCGTTTTTATCTGCGGCAACGCGCTATAATTTAATGCCCTCTTTAGATATGTGGGTCATTATTAAGTTATTAAAATTATTAGGTGAACATCCTAAACATTTGGAACACTTGACTTTAGCAAGCATTAATATATCCGGTTACTCATTAAATGATCCCCTGTTTTTAGAGAATGTAAAAGAGTGTATTGACCATACTGAAATTCCAACAGATAAAATATGCTTTGAAATCACAGAAACCACTGCACTTAGTAATCTCACCGGCGTTTTGAATTTTATGACGACACTCAAAAAACGGGGCTGTCGTTTCGCACTAGACAATTTTAGTTCTGGAATCGCTTCATTCGCTTATTTAAAAATTCTACCGGTCGATTTTTTAAAAATTGATGGCACATTAATTAAAAATATCGTTGATGATAAAGTCGATTATGCAATGGTTAAATCTATTAATGAAATAGCTCATATCATGCAAATCCAAACGATTGCTGAAAATGTTGAAAATCAAGCAACGCTTGATAAACTGAAAGAAAGCGATGTTGATTATGTGCAAGGTTATTGGATTGCTGAACCAAAAGATTTGTTTATGATTGATTAACTTTGGTGTGATTTCAAACTGATAAATCCGATTTTTCAAAAATCGGATTTATTAAACCTCATTTCAAGCGGAGAAATCCGAAAATGCGAGAATATAAATACCTTTTAAACCATAATCGCCCCCCCCGCTTTACTCATCTCATTCTATGGATAACCGTCTTATTTTTTACCACCGCCGGCGTTTGGGCACATTACTCTATCATTGATGAAGTCACTCGCGGTTATGGTAAAGTAATCCCTTCGAGCCAGGTGCAAGTCGTACAAAATCTTGAAGGTGGCATTGTCTCAGAAATTTTAATTAAAGAAGGAGATATTGTCAAAAAAGATCAAGTATTACTACGGATTGATGATACTCGCTTTGCATCTTCTTACCGCGAAAGCCAAGTCACTTCATCGGCTATGGAAGCGAAGAAAGCGCGTTTAACAGCAGAATCCCAGGGCAAACCGTTTAAATTACCCCGAAAATTAAAAAAATCAAAACGAGAACTATTTCTCAATGAACGTTCCTTAGCTCAATCGCATCAACAAGAATTACAAGCCAGCATTGCCATTTTAAATCAGCAAAAAAATCAGATCACACTTGAGATTAAAGAATTAAAATCAAGACAACACCAATTACAACACAGTTATAATCTGGTACAAAAAGAACTAAAAATCACTAAACCCCTCGTTAAAAAAGGGGTATTATCTGAAGTTGAATTATTGCATTTACAACGTGAAGCCAGTGCAATTAAAGTTGAATTTGAAAGTACCCGCCTAAGTATTCCGCGTGCTGAATCTTCCATTGTTGAGGCAAATCACAAAATTGAAGAAATCAAAGTGATCTTTCGCACCCGTGCTTTATCTGAACTCAACGAAATCCAAGCAGAATTATCCCGTCTCTCTGAATCTAAACCTGCCCTCAAAGATCGTGTGATACGTACCGCAGTTCGATCACCGGTTAAAGGTACGATAAAACGGATCAAAGTCACAACCATCGGCGGTGTCGTTCAACCCGGCATGGATTTAGTGGAAATAGTTCCCCTAGAAGATACTTTACTTATTGAAGCACAAATTCGCCCTTCCGACATTGCATTTTTGCACCCTGGCAAAACAGCGATGATCAAATTAACCGCTTATGATTTCTCAACATTTGGTGGATTAAAAGCCTCTCTCGAACATATCAGTGCGGATACAATCATCAATGAACGCGGAGAAGCATTTTTTCTAATTCGACTACGCACAGAACGCAATTCTTTGGGAAGCAATGATTCACCTTTGCCCATTATAGCAGGGATGACTGTGAACGTGGATATTTTAACGGGTAAGAAAAGTTTACTTGATTATTTACTTAAACCGATTAAAAAAGCACAAGAGCAAGCGTTACGTGAACGCTAAATATTATACTTGATGTTCAAGCTTTTTACTAAAGACAATAACTACAAGGATTGTA
>JAGLHR010000402.1 GCA_023143415.1 Thiomargarita sp.
TCAATCCTGTCAATCCCTTAATCCGTTTTTCAGCCTAAAGTTTTTCTTCAAAAAACTTTAGGCTGAAATCCTGTTCAAAATCACCAGAAAATTCTATTCCCCCCATTTTTTTAATATTCCAAGAAGCACGTCGTTGTAAATGATTCAAATGCAAATGCGTCTTAACCCGCACTAAAAGTTCTTTCAATTGAAAAGGTTTAGTAATATGATCGACTGCACCTAATTCAAACCCTTTCACTTTATTCACCGTTTCTAATATCGTACTGATAAAAATAATGGGAATATTCCGGGTTTTGGGATTCGCCTTTAATTGCTGACAGATTTCAAAGCCATCCATCTCAGGCATAATCACATCCAATAAAATTAAATGGGGGCGTTTTAAAGCCGCAATTTTTAGTGCGGTTTTTCCATTTGTTGCCACCATCACTTTATAATTATTAGAAGTCAGCACATCAGACAATAATTTTAAATTAAAGGGTATGTCATCCACAATCAAAATTTCTGGTTTTTTTGGTATTGTCATACTTAATATTTTCAAACAATGCTCTAAATAAAGCAACGCCACTTTATCATTGGAATTGGCTTGTAACACTTTTTCAAAAAAAGATCGTGCTTCGTTAAATTGTTCGTCATGGTAAAGCATAAAACCTGCTTTAAAATCGGAGCGCGTTTGATTTTTCAACAGAATACACTCCGCTTTATCCGCATCAAAAACTTCATAAATCGTTATTTTTTCAGATTTCCCTTTCACTTTTACAGTATCAATCATCCGAATATGGTATTGAGAAGGATCGGCTAATTTCGCATAAGTGTATTCGGTAATTAACATGGCACTGCCATAAACTTTTGTTAAACCTTCAATGCGAGAAGCGACATTAACGGCATCCGAAATAACCGTACCATCCATACGGTTTTTGCCACCAATTGTGCCAAGCATTAATTCCCCCGTATTCAGCCCAATACCAATAGAAATCGGGCTATAACCTGCCCTTTTCCGCCCTTGATTATATTCAACGAGTTTTTCTAACATAGCAATGGCTGAACGCACCGCATCATCAGCACCGGTTGGGAACAATGCCATGATCCCGTCTCCGATATATTTATCAATAAAACCATGATGTTGACTAATCACTGGTTCCATTTGGCTCAAATAGCTATTGATAAAATCAAAGTTATCCTGTGGAGTCATTTTTTCAGACAGTGAAGTAAAGCCGCGAATATCAGAAAAAAGTATGGTCATTTCTCGCTGTACCTGCTCACCTAATTGCAGTTCAATAATACTTTTCTTATTCAAAATTTGGAGAAATTGGTGCGGTACAAAATAACTATAAGCGATATTTATTTTAGACAATTCAAGGTGAGTTTTAACTCTCGCTAAAAGCTCTTCTTTAAAAATGGGCTTTGTTAAAAAATCATTTGCCCCAACTTCTAATCCCGTCACAATATCTGACACTTGATTTTTTGCGGTTAACATCAAAATAGGTAATTCATTCGCTGAATAACGCTTACGAATTTTTTGACAAAACTCATAACCCGTCATTTTAGGCATCATCACATCAAGTAAAATCAGATCAGGCAAATAGCCGGTTTCAATTTTATCTAATGCCTCTAATCCATTTTTTGCCTGAACAACCGCATAATTGTTTAAAAGCAGATAATTAGTGAACACCTGAAGATTAACGCGATCATCATCCACCACGAAAATGTTGAAAATCCCTTCACTCGCTGATGCGCGAAGATCGTTAACAAAACAAGGTGATTCATCAAAATTAAGATTTAATACCAACTTTTCTGAATCTGAGATTTTCTGTTTTTTCGCAACTTGACTTTTTTCTACTTCTTCTTCTGTAATAGGTAGAGTAAATGTAAATTGCGAACCTTCGCCCAGAGTGGATTTTGCAAATATTTTTCCACTGTGCAATTGAACAAGCTGTTTAGTCAAAGCCAAACCTAAACCAGTGCCCCCGTATTCTCTAGCAATCGAACCATCCGCTTGTTCAAAATATTGAAAAATACGATTTTGCCTTTCTGCTGAAAAGCCAATACCAGTATCAGAGATGGTAATGCTGAGGAATGAGCTAAACCGGCTATTTTTTAAAAACCGTTTAGTTTCGGAACTTATTGAATTTCCATTCCTTAATTTATCTCTACTTGACTCTTCAATATCCAACACATCAACAGATACTTTGACAGAACCGCTTTCTGTAAATTTAATCGCATTACCCAACAGGTTATGAAGAATCTGTTGCAAGCGATTTTCATCAGCCAACGCGGGCGGTAAATTATCAGGCACGGCATTAATCAATTGCACATTTTTTTTGTCCACTAAAGGTGAACAAGACATTAACACAACATCAATGATTTCTTTAATAGCGACGGGTTTTAAGTGCAATTCAAGCAGATTATGTTTGAGTTTTGAAAAGTCAAGAATGTCATTGACTAATATGGCTAATCGTTTACCACTACCCACAATCATCGCCAGATTAGCTTTAGTCAAATTAGATAATTGCCCAGATGCGCCGTCTATCAAAGATTCGGCAATACCAATAATGCCATTCAGGGGAGTACGCAGTTCATGGGAAGTATTCGCTAAAAATTCATCTTTAAGTTTATCTTCATACGCCAAGTTCATACTTTTATCTTCAGCCCGTTTTCTTTTGATAATCACATTGTTAGCCGTTTCAGCCAAAGAGATCAATTCTAATATTTGAAATTGATTTTTATCCAATAATTGATAATTTGTGGTTGAACGACGCAAAAAAATGGCGAATCTCTCCAATTCGCAGGTGATACGTTTTGAAAAAAAATAAGAAATCAAAAAGGCAAAACAGGCAATACAAAGAAAGATGATAATTATTAAAATCAGATGTTTTTGAACTTCCGCTTTGAGCTCCTGTGATTTTTTACTCAACACTTCTTCTTTTTCATCAAGATAAACCCCTGCACAGATGATCCATTCCCACTTTGGCAAATAACGGGCATAAGATAATTTCTCTGTTAATTCACTGGTTGAGGGTTTAACCCAAAGGTAATTAACAAACCCGCCTTCTTCTAACTGACTGGCTCTAATTAACGCCTTAGTGATTTCGACACCGTTGGGATCAGTTAATTCCATCATATTTTTTCCAATCAGTGATTTATCAGGATGAAAAAGTACGTTACCAATACGATCAATAATAAAAATATAGCCATCTTTCTCATATTTCATCTCAGCAATCCATTTAATTACCTCTTTTTGAAGTTCCTGTTCAACATTTTCCAAATATTCACTTGCACCAATTAGCCAATCTAACGGTTCAAAATATTTAATAAATGAATATTTTGGAGATAAATATGGTTTTTTCCAAGAATATTTTAAATAGCCTTCACCTTGAGTTTTGGCGATATGAATAAATTCTTGGATGAAAAAATTTCCGAAACTATCTTGTAGATGGATCATGTTTTTATATTCAATTCTCGGGCTTTTGTGGATATGCGCCATGCCTTCCATATCCAGAGCGAAAAAATATCCCTTTTCGCCCTTCCATCTGATGGAGTATAATATGTCATGTAGTAATTCACGGATTTCTTCAATGGTTTTAGTCTTATGATACCGGTTGTAAATAGACATAGCGATTTCATAACCGGCATAAACCCGTTCTTTGATGTCTTTTTTCAGCCATTCTTCCGCATGGGCTTGGTGATAAATGATATGCTCAATAGTTTGATTGACATAAGTACTGAGTATGTTTTTTTGCGATTGGATATACCTTTCCTCAAAAGCATGACTTTCTTTCTTATAATGTTGAAATATATCATATATAGAATAAGCACCTAATGAAAATGCTGATAGCACAATTGCAATAATTGAACCGATAAAATTGATTTTTCTAAGACTATTAATTTTAAGCATGATGATTTCTAAGTTGACCTTTGATGTTTTTTTTGTCGGTGGGCCAGAAAAATATTTTGCCCACCCTACTATTACTAAAATCTCAATTTCACCTAAATTCCACCGATTTCATC
>JAGLHR010000403.1 GCA_023143415.1 Thiomargarita sp.
AAGGAACGAAGTGGCACCATTTTTTCTAAAGCGTTGTACTCCAATTGTCAGTTCTATCCGGCGAGTGACTCAATTTCTTTCTCTATCGGGAAATTGAGTATGC
The DNA here is from genome assembly GCA_023143415.1 of Thiomargarita sp. Classification (GTDB taxonomy): domain Bacteria; phylum Pseudomonadota; class Gammaproteobacteria; order Beggiatoales; family Beggiatoaceae; genus QNES01. The sequence continues at coordinate 104 of JAGLHR010000403.1, forward strand.
GTTTCTCGATAACGTTTAAAAGCACTTGAACCATCCGAACATTGTTCTAATACCGAAATTCTATCCAAATGTCTGATCGAATCGGGTGTTGTATGCGCTTCTAACGCTTCCACCAACAACCATTGTTGCGGATACTTTTCTTTTATTTTGCTCCAATTCATAGTCTATTTCTTAAAAGAACGACAAGGATTGTATATAAACAGGGATAAGTCAAATTGCACCACTGCTCAAATTCAAACGGTTTATCCCTGCTTATATTAAATCCTTGTAGATTGGGGTTAAAAAAAACGGGCTACCTCATCAAGTAAAAACATTTTAAGTGACAGGCTTATCATTTTCCAATTCAAAAAGCTGTTGTGCCGCCTTCACCAGTTCTTCTCGCCCATCATAAGCCGCTTGACGTAACTGAACACAGGGGGAGTGCATCAAAGTATTCGTGAGCGTATGCGCTAAATAGTCAATCGCCTCATAAGGTGATTTTCCTTTATCAATCATACACTTAGCATTTTTCACTATCCGATGACGCGCCTCTTGTGCTTGTTCACGTAAAGTGCAAATCGTCTCCACGACATCCAGAGAATTCCACCAGCCCATAAAATGCGTGACTTGGATGTCAATAATTTCCTCCGCCTTCAGGGCTGCTTGTTTTCGGGAACGCAAATTTTCTTGTATGACTTCGTTTAAATCATCAACACTGTATAAATAGACATCTTCCAACTCTCCCACCGCTGGTTCAATATCACGGGGTACAGCAATATCAACCATAAACACGGGGCGATGTTTGCGAACTTTAATTGCTTTCATGACATCCGCCTTGCTCAAAATCGCTGTTGAACTGGCGGTGGATGAAATCACAATATCGGCTTCTGCAAGATGAACTGGAATTTCTTCTAATGTAATTGCATAGCCCGCAAATTCCTTTGCCAATTGCCGAGCGCGTTCAATGGTACGATTAGCAATAATCATCCGTTCTAAACGATTTTCATGTAAATGTCGCGCTGTTAATTCAATGGTTTCCCCCGCTCCAATCAGTAAAGCGGTATTCCCCTTCAAATCTCCAAAAATCTGCTGTGCTAATCGCACCGCGGCAAAAGCCACTGAAACAGGGCTTCCGCCAATCGCAGTATCAGTACGCACTTGTTTTGCGACAGAAAAACTCTGATCAAATAATTTATTCAACAACTGGCTTGTCGTACCCACCTTACGGGCGGTATTTAATGCTAATTTAATTTGCCCTAAAATTTGTGGTTCACCAAGAATCATGGAATCTAAACCACAAGCCACCCTGAACAAATGACGTACAACATCCATCTGCGAATAAATGTATAAATGCGGTTTCAGTAACTGATTGGTTATATTATGATAGTGACAGAGCCAATTGATAATTGCTTGCGTGGTATCACATTCCAGCCTGCAATATAATTCGGTGCGATTACAGGTTGATAAAATCACGACTTCTTGTGCTAATTCATGGTGGAGGAGATCATGTAAGGCATGTTTGAGTCGTTCAGGCGAAAAATTAACCTGTTCACGTATTTTGACAGGGGCAGTATTATGATTGAGCCCAAAAGCGAATAATTGCATGTGAATTTATCAATTTTTTTATCAATTTGATTATCATCCTGATTATGATGCTTTATCAAGAAGAGTAGCGTATGATTATTTTTAATTAATTTATGATTTCAGAATCAATAGATGTTAATTCATTTTTTTAAATTTTATTTTTAAAAACTTTAAAATGTCAACATTTTTATTCTTTAATAATATTTTCTGAATGTTTTTGCGTTTAAGGATTTGCATTATTACAATTATTTAGGTAAAATATTTATTTCATTTAAGAGCCTCTTGCCAAAAATTAATGGCTAAAGCAATTGGCTAAAAGCTAAAGTACCCTAAAGAGCTCTTAAATTTTAAAATTAAAATCTCGTCATTAAGAATTAAATCACTTTTTTCAGGGTAAGTAACAAAATTATTTAGTTCAAAAGTTTATAACTCATTGAATCTAAATATTATTTCTTAAAAAGGAGAATTGAGATGGACATAAAACTGGTAGATGTTACCCTACATATTGATGAAAAGCTTGATCATGCAAAACTACAGGAAGTAGCAGATAAGATTCGCGAGCAAGACTGCGTTGTTTCAGTCGTTTTTCACGACGAAAAACCGCATTTAATGATCGTTCAATACAATCCAGATAAAGCCAAATCTGCTGAGATTCTTCAGCATGTCAGGAATCAAGGGATTCATGCCGAATTGATAGGTTTATAATTGGATAGCTTAGGGATGTTTAGCGTGATCAGTTTTTTGAAGAAACTGGCTTTCTAAGTTGATAAACCCCGTTTTTTGAATTGGGTTTCTATAGACTTTCAGATAAATTATTTAACAAGGGCAGACACGCAGGTATGCCCCTACAAGTACGTTGTATTATACGATTTAATGTAGGGGCGAATCTGTGTGTTCGCCCTTATTGTGAATTGATTTTTCTGATATATAAAAAAAAAGCCCAACCCTTATTATCTTCTAATAAGGCTTGGGCTTTTTCAATGAATTAGCGACGGGCTAATTGTTATTTAAGCTTTCGGTTTGGCGACCAAGTCAACATGAGGCACTTTCTTTAAACTCCATTCCTTAGTCTTACGATCATAAGTGGAGTTGACAAAGCACTTCCAATTTTTCTCATCAACAAAATTGAAGTCCATGCGATAGTAGAAGCCCGGATAACGGGATTCTTCACGGAATTGAATGTGTTTCATGTGTGCTTCTGCCGTGATGATGCGATGGTAGTTTTCCCAAGCGCGGAGCAGTTCGTGCAAGTCTTTAGCACGCATCTTAAAGGAATCTTCCTTGAGCATTCCCAACTTGTGTTCACAGACTTCCAACATCTTCGCGTTGGTTTGATACCAAGTAGCGACACCAGCGCAGTATTCGTCCATAATCTTTTGGAGACGGAACTGCAACATCTTAGGTGTGATGTAGTTGGGGTTGACATCAATAGCGGTGCTATAATCCTTGTATTCCAAGAAAGTCTTCACTGGTTGGTAAATGTCTGCAACCAACTCATCAACTGGCGTATCTAACTCAGGTTTCCAGTCTTTGTTATCCAGCGCGAATTTCACCATCGCTTTAGCAGCAAGACGGCCTTCTGCATGGGATCCAGAGGAGAATTTGTGACCAGAAGCACCAACACCGTCACCAGCAGTGAATAAGCCCTTAATAGTCGTCATGGAACGATAACCCCAAGACCATTCAGCAGGCGCACCAACATCGGTTGGACCAGATACCCAAATACCACAGCAACCAGAATGTGAGCCGAGCAAGTACGGTTCGGTTGGCATTAACTCAGAAGGTTTCTTTTCAGGCTCAATGTTTTCACCAGCCCAGACACCCGCTTGACCAATACACATATCCAAGAAATCTTCCCAAGCTTCAGCTTCTAAATGCTTGATTTCTTTAGGAGTCATGGTTTCAGCCAATTTAGCCAAGGCTGTCGGTGTGTCCATATAAATAGGACCACGACCTTCTTTCATCTCGTGCATCATAAGATGATTACGCAAACAAGAAGCGGGGACAGCGGCCAAACCATAAGGCGGATAATCCTTCAACATCTCCTTGTTTCTAACCATGTAATTCTCTCCAAAAGCATTAGTCGCTTTCGCTTTGAAGAGTAAGAACCAGGCACCGACAGGTCCATAACCGTCTTTAAAACGGGCTGGCACAAAGCGGTTTTCCATCATGGTCAATTCAGCACCAGCCTCCGCTGCCATCGCGTAGGTGGAACCCGCATTCCAGACAGGATACCAAGCACGGCCAGAACCTTCACCAACGGAGCGTGGGCGGAAGAGGTTAACGCAACCACCAGCGGCGAGAAGACAGGTTTTGAACTTGTAAACATATACCTTATGTTCACGGACGGAGAAACCGATAGCACCTGCAACACGATTAGGATCGTTTTTATCGTTGATCAATTTAACGATAAATACACGTTCTTGGATTCTATCAGTCCCCAGGGCCTTTTTAGCGGCTTCAGCGACAATCCATTTGTAGGATTCGCCGTTAATCATAATTTGCCACTTACCAGAACGTACAGGCTTGCCACCCTCTTTCAAGGATTTGCCTTCGTCACCCTTTTGTTTCCAAATGGGCAATCCCCATTCTTCAAATAATTCTACTGAGTCATCAACGTGACGGCCTAAGTCATAAGCCAAATCGTCGCGGGTAATACCCATCAAGTCATTAGCGACCATACGGGCATAATCAGCAGGATCGTTATCACCCAAATAGGTGTTAATGGCAGATAAGCCCTGAGCTACTGCACCTGAACGATCCAGAGCGGCTTTATCAACCAATTTGACTGTCAAATCTGTGCCTTCAGTCCAACGCATCATTTCATACGCTGCACCACAGCAAGCCATACCACCCCCAATCAGGAGTATATCGACTTCTTCTTCAACGACTTGTGGATTACCAAAAGTACCTTCTGCCATCTTTGTTTCCTAAATTTATGTTGTTTGAATTGACACCCACCTTAAAGGCAGGTGATGCCCTGTGTCATTTTATAGACAAATTAATTGGCTTCTATCGCCTTTCAACTCAGAACCCATATTGAAAAAGCCGGGCTTATCAATATCATCCATATTGACTTTGGGTTTATTGGCATACGGTTCAATAGAACCTTCAGGGGTAGTACGAATGGGGAATTTGAAACGCTTCATGTTGCCATTGCGGAATTTGACTGTCCACATGATTGAATCGCTTCCACGCAGCGGTTGTACTGACCCACCCATAGGCACAATGTCAGCGTAAGCACGGGCTTCGATAGCATTTTGTGGGCAAATCTTGATGCAGGAATAGCATTCCCAGCATTGCTCAGGTTCTTGATTGAAGGCTTTCATGGCATGACCTGTTTCGGAGCCATCTTTATCCAGCTTCATCAAGTTATGAGGGCAAATATACATGCAGGCTGTTTTGTCTTGACCTTTGCAACCGTCGCATTTTTCAGTACGTACAAATGTAGGCATTGTTAGAGTTTCCTCATTAATAAAAGTATATCGTTAGAGTTTAAGTATGTCATTAAAATTCACATCTCACACAATTGCATTATTATATCAGGATACTTTAAAATATTTCTATAGAAATCCCGTTTTTTTTATTTATCTCTATTTCTTTTGAAAACCTATCGTTATTTTATCAGCCTGTTTTTTAATGGTGAATGGTTTCGAGGTTTCAGTTTTTTTCAAAAAACTGAAACCTCGAATGGTAAATGATGAATGGATTGAATAATTAATAATTAATAATTAACCATTCATAATTCATAATTCATAATTCATCATTTATAGCGGATTTCCACACCTTAATATTATTCGATTCACCAACAGATGCTAATGTGCGTCCATCAGAACTAAAAGCCACAGATTGAACTAAAGCATCTTGTTGTAAAGTATTCAAAATCTCTCCACTCTTGACATCCCATAATGTGATCTGAGAACCACTAATTGAGGCTAAAATGTCTCCATTAGGGTTAAAAGCAATAGAAACCACGTTATCAGAAACCACGTCATCATCAGAGACCACTTCATCATCATCAGAAACCACGTCATCTTCAAGCATTTGCAAAGTGCGCGGCGGTTCCTCGGTGGGCGGTATAGACCACAATTTAATTGTTTTGTCACGACTTCCTGAAGCTAACATTTTTCCATCTGGGCTAAAGGCAATGGATTGTATGATATCTTTATGTCCTTCTAAAGTATAGAGGGGTACGGTGTTAAACCATAATTTAATCGTTTTGTCCTGACTGCCTGACGCAATGACTAAAATATTATCCTCATGGGTGGTGACGGCAATTGATGTGATTTCACCATTATGTCCCGTCAACGTCTGTAGTACTTCACCTGTGCTGAGTTCCCACACTTTAACGTTGTTGTCTGCGCCGCCAGAGACAAGATATTTTCCGTCTGGTGTAAATGCCACAGAATTGACGGCTTTTTTATGTCCAACTGTGAAAAATAATCCTTCGCCTAATGTGGTTATTAATTTTCCAGTGTTGACTTCCCATAGCTTAATACTATCCATGCTTCCAGATGCCAACATATCACCTTGAGGGCTAAAAGTAACAGAAGAGACATCATATTTATGTCCTTCTAAAGTATGTTTCAGTGTTCCTGTGTTCACTTCCCACAACTTGATGATTTTATCTGTGACAGAGGCAAAAACACTTAAATCTGGGTTGATGGCTGCCGAAGAAATACTTTCCTCATTTCCTTCCAAAGTCATAAATAAAGTCGTTGGTAAATGTTGATTAAAGTTGATTATCCATTCTTTTTCTAGCCCTATTAAGACGACTTTATGTGCTTTGGGTTTACCCTCTCCCCATTCGACATAAAGATAGAGTGATTTTTTTTCACCCGTTTTCCAAAGTTTTTTAGCATCATCACGTTTTGCTGTAATATAGCCGCTTTGTGGCAAATCAAACGTTTTTTTCCATGAAACATGCCATTCAATATGTACAGGAAATATCTGACGAGCAATATCATAGCTGTCTTTTTCTAAATAGACAAAACCCGCCTGATAATTAGGATTCTTTTGTTGCACTGCTTCATTAAATTGCTTAAATAATTGTACGCGGCGTTTTTGAAACTCTTTTTCAGTTTCAAAGGCATCCTGTTTGAGATTATCTATCTCAAACGCTTGATTGGATTTTTGTGATGTGTCTTGTAAGTCAAGTAGGGTAATTTTTTTAGAAATGACCTTACCATCAGTAATGATAATGTCTAAATTTTCAGTTTGTTTACCCGCTTTTTTTATCTCAATATGATGTTTACCTTGGGGCAGTTTAAGTACGATAGGCGTATTATTACCGAAAAGTTTTCCATTGACATAAATTTCTGCCTCTCTGGGCGTTGTCAGAAGTGCAATAGCACCTTCGCCGATGGGTACAGCTGATTCTGCTGGCTCGACTGTTTCTTGAATTTTTTTAGGCTCAGTAGATATTTGAGTTTCTTGATTAACTGTCTCAGCGGAGACTGGCGTTTCCTCGTTGACGGGCGTTTTTTTAAGCTCTGCGGAGAGTTGAGCCTCTTCGCTAATAGGTTCAGCAAAGAGTGGTAGCGCGAAAAGAAAATTTAAAATGACTAAACTGAGTTGTTTCATGTTTGACCTTTATTTCTGGCAGGTTGTCGGAAAATCACTGTAATTATACGGAGTGTGCGAGCACAAAGCTAAAGGACTCCAAAAACGCCCAAAGCTAAAGCGTTGTACGGAAATACGCCCAAAGCTAAAGCGTTGAACTCCAAAAAACTCGTTTAAAATCAATTTGCTTTTTCACCAAATAAAATAGCCTGATGTTTGCTAGGGTTTTTTAGGGCTTTTGTGATTATCGGCGATATTTTACCAATAATTTTTGCTATCTTTGAGTTTGTTCCCTTAACAGATATTAATTCAGGTATGTCAGCACCCATTTTTTCCAATTTTCCTTGTGCCTTATGTTTATTAACTTGTTCAATATGTTGATTAACTTGTTCAAATTGTTGTATTAATAAACGATTATGTATGGCAATGATTTTGTCTAAATCCCGCTCAGAGCGACGCAATTCTTCTAAAACAGCTTGCTCTATAAATTGAGTTTGAGCCTGAATCGTTTCTATGAGCGCGTCTCGCATCTCATTAATGTTTTGAAGCATTTCATCTTGTTTCGCTTGCATTAACTTTTGATAGGCGAGACGTTCTTCTTTATCCAGAAGAGTCGTCCATATTTTTGTCTCCGAAAAGATTTCCAAATGAAGCAATTGATATTTACGAGCGGCAATCAGCGGCTCATTTTGCTTTTCTGCAACACGCGCTTTGTTAAATAAACGACGAGCAATATTTTCCCGCTCTTCTTGATCCATTGAACTGAATTCTTCTTCAAGAAGATGTTTTTCGGCATCAAAAGCGAATTTTATCGCTGGCGGGATTTGTTTTGCATAAGGAAAAGTGATGACAAACGCATCAAAAATCAATGATTCATTAGCTTCTTTTGCCTTTTGGAAAGCGATTTCGTGGATTTTTAGCAATGCGTCAATAGATTCTATCACATCAGGAAATTCTGTTAAAAAGCTTAAATAATTTTCAATCTGGCTTGAAACCTTCAGCAATTTAAAAATGGCATGGATAGCCTGATTGTTAAGTGGAGACTGTGGTTTAATCTTTAAAAAATCTTGATAAATGGATTTTTGATTAAGCGTGTGTGCAAATTGCCATGCTTGCAAATAAGCCTTTTCATCGGTATCAAATTTAGCGTATTTAATCGCCATATCACGCCATGCTGTATATGTCTTTTGCTTTTGAGCTAATTTGTAAGCGAATGGATAAGCCGTTTCCAAATCTTCCGAACCTTCCAAACTTTGAACCACTTCTTCGTCAGTAATCGCAAAGGCGGATGAGGTAAGACAGATTAAAAATGTACATAAGAGCGTTTTAATGTTTGTTTTCATAATGTTTGTTTTCAATGGTATTAATGGTGAATTATTAATGGTGAATTATTAATGGTGAATTATTAATGGTTTCGAGGCTAAAGTTTTTTAAAACTTGATGCTCAAGTTTTTGATGTTATTGATATGCAACTAATTCATTTTTAAACTCTAAAATAATATTTCTTTAAACAAATCAATAAATTACAAAAACTTGTTCATCAAGTTAAAGAAAAAACGAATAATGAATTGAATCATTAACCATTAACCATTCGAGGTTTGAGTTTTTTGAAAAAAAACTCAATTCGAGGCTAAAGTTTTTTCTTT
>JAGLHR010000404.1 GCA_023143415.1 Thiomargarita sp.
TAGTGCGTAACATCAGTTAATTAGTAATTAATCATTAACAATTGGGGTGTTATATGAGAAAACACACCTTAGGGTGGAATACGAATTTGGCACTATGTTCATAATTTTTTAAGGATAAAATAGAAATTCCTATATTCACCCTAAGGTGTCTTTTGTCAAATAACACCCCAATTATTAAAAATGGCCATTTAAAATTTTTTATCAATGAGCCTTTAAAATCGCTTCAGTCCATTTTTATGAACAATGTCAAAAAATGCTTAATCTTTTCTTTGCAAAATGTTTTAAAATTGGATCAATGTTTTAATTGAGTTATCAAATGGCACAGTTTTCGAGGTTTTAGTTTTTCTTCAAAAAACTAAAACCTCGAAATTGAACCTCCCCAAGTTTCAAGCGATGTCGAATGGCAGATTTTAGGGCTTGTTTCAGAAAGCCTAAGGAAGATTTTTCTAAATTTGTGTATACGAAAACTAATTCGTAAGCAATACGCTGTATTTCTGAAATTTCCCAACATGATATTTTATTATCATCAAAGAAACATTATCCGTTTTATTCAGTCTTATTTATTTTCAAGATGGTTGATAGTTATGTACGCAGAATACTTTAAGCGCTTTGAAAATGTTGAAAACCTAGGTGGCAAAGCATGGCAACACGCAATGAATGTCGATTTGATAGAACAAATGACGATTAAGGATTGTTCCCTGCATTGTTTTCATTACAAGCAAATGTTTGAAATGCTGTTTAAATATTTGCTGGAGTCAAAAAGCAAGCACAGTTTATATTCACGTACTCATAAATTAAATAATTTGCTTGAAGAGTTAATCGAATACACCGCCTTCAAAACTAATAAAACAAAATACCGTATGGCGTTACAAGTTATTACGGTGTGTGCGGAGGAATATCGTTATCATTTTTTGATAGACTGTGAAGGTTATCGAGATAGTGTACAAATAGCCAATGAACTACTGAAAGAATTATTGGCATTTAACAGTGATTAAAAGGGATAAAACCTCAATAATTGGGGGCAGAGTAAAATTAATCCTAACTTTGCAGCCGACGCAAAAAGCCGCGCTGCTGAAGAGAGGTTTTATTCGGTTCAATACGAGATTTTCTCGTTCCCAAACTCTGTTTGGGAACGCCTTCCTCGACGCTCTGCGTTGAGTGCCTAAACCAATTTAGAAATCCGATTTTTTTCCAAAAATCGGATTTCTTGAATCACCAAAGTCACAAATTTCAAACCTGACAGGTTTTCAAAACCTGTCAGGTTTAATTTCGGATATAATTTAATTTTCATTCCTAAAATACCTGAAAATTTATGCTTTTGTAACTTAGCTTTGGTTTAGAGTTCAACGCTTTAGCTTTGGACATTTTTGGAGTTCAACGCTTTAGCTTTGGTTTAGAGTTCAACGCTTTAGCTTTGGGCGTTTTTCCTCGTTCCAAAATTCTACTTGGAAATGCCTTATTGCCCACCTACCAAAAACAGGGCAAATAATTTTTATTTAATTAGTAATTAACAATTAACAATTATTAAAAATGGCCCTTTAAATTTTTTATCAATGAGCCTTTAAATTTTTTATCAATGAGCCTTTAAAATCGCTTCAGTCCATTTTTATGAACAATGTCAAAAAATGCTTAATCTTTTCTTTGCAAAATGTTTTAAAATTGGATCAAGGTTTTAATTGAATTATCAAATGGCACAGTTTTCGAGGTTTTAGTTTTTTGACGAAAAACTAAAACCTCGAAATTGAACCTCCCCAAGTTTCAAGCGATGTCTGTCGGATGGCAGCTTTTAGGGCTTGTTTTAGAAAGCCTGACAAGTTTAACCGACAATTTGTTTTATCGGGGTGCCGAGATGATCCGTATTGGTCATTTCGGTAGGGAAAATTGATAATTCCTTGATTTAATTATTTAATTTGCGAACGTAGGGTGGATAGGAACTGCAACCCACATTTTTATGAATGGTGGGTTTCGTACCTCTACCCACCCTACGCTTGCTAACTAATCCTTGCAGCCGACGCAAAAAGCCGCGCGGCTGAAGAGAAGTGTTATGTGCTTAAGGTACAAGCATAATGACAAATGACTTCGGGAATAAAAACTTAATGAATTTTTGCGCAAAGGTAAATAAATGAATCTTTTACCATATAGTCCA
>JAGLHR010000405.1 GCA_023143415.1 Thiomargarita sp.
CGATGAGAACTCCAGCTTGGGAACGAGGGGACGAGGGGAAAGCTAAAGCGACCAATGCGAAGAGTGGAAAATGGAGTTCGAGGTTTTAGTTTTTTGAAGAAAAACTAAAGTCGAGGCTAACGTTTTTTTAAAGAAAAAACGTTAGCCTCGACTCGAAAACGCTTCAGCTTTGAGCGTTTTTTTGACGAATTTACAAAGCTAAAGCGTTGTACTCCATTTGACATTTGACAAAGCTAAAGCATTCGAGGTTGGAGTTTTTTTTCAAAAAACTCCAACCTCGAAAACCATTCACCAGTTCCACTTCTTGGAAAATTCCATAATATCTAAGGTAAACAGCAATGCTTTCATCGTTTAAAATTGTCCGCCGCCCTTCCAGAAAAATTCATGTTGGCCAAGTGGCGGTGGGTGGCGATGCACCAATATCAGTGCAAAGCATGACTAATACGGATACCTGCAATATCACGCAGACAGTGGCACAAATCCAAGCATTGCAAAATGCCGGTGCAGATATTGTGCGGATTTCCATACCCACATTTGAAGCGGCTGACGCTTTCGGGCGGATCAAAAAAGCGGTTAACATTCCGCTAATTGCAGATATTCATTTTGACTATCGTATTGCTCTTAAAGTAGCTGAATTAGGTGCAGATTGTCTGCGTATTAATCCAGGCAATATTGGGCGCGAAGATCGTATCAGGGCAGTTGTGGATAGTGCAAAAGATAAAGGCATTCCCATTCGTATCGGTGTCAATGCCGGTTCATTAGAAAAAGACTTACAGAAAAAATACGGCGAACCGACAGCAGACGCCCTAGTTGAATCCGCTTTACGCCATATTGATATTCTGGATAGATTCAATTTTCCCGATTTTAAAATCAGCCTCAAAGCCTCAGAAATATTTATGACAGTCGCTGCCTATAAAAAACTCGCCACGCAAATTGAACAACCCCTGCATTTAGGTATTACAGAAGCGGGGGGCTTTCGTGCAGGAACAGTCAAATCGGCTATTGGTTTAGGAATGCTATTAGCAGAAGGTATCGGTGATACCATTCGCGTCTCGCTGGCGGCTGATCCGGTAGAAGAAATTAAAGTCGGATTTGACATTTTAAAAAGCCTTCATATCCGCCAAAAGGGTATTAATTTAATTGCTTGCCCCTCCTGTTCTCGGCAAAACTTTGATGTCATAAAAATCGTCAATGAATTAGAAAGCCGCCTTGAAAACATTTTGCAACCACTAGATGTTGCGGTAATCGGCTGCGTTGTGAATGGACCCGGTGAAGCGCGAGGTGCTGCGATTGGTATCACAGGCGGCACCCCCAATCTATTGTATATTGGTGGAAAACCCGTTCACAAAGTTAAAAATGAAGAGTTAGTGGATGAATTAGAACGGGAAATACGGAGGCTTGTGATCCAAGAATAACTGTTGTTTAAATAGGCATCCCTCGTCCCTCGTTCCCAAGCTAGAGCTTCAATGCCATTAAGTTAAGGGCAGACACATAAGTTAAGGGCAGACACACAGGTCTGCCCCTACAAAACACCGCGTATTATGTGCTTGTAGGGGCATTCGAGGTTTGAGTTTTTTGAAGAAAAACTCAAACCTCGAATCCTGCGTGTTCGCCCTGGCTTAACTTAATGGCATTGAAGCTCTAGCTTGGGAACGAGGGGGCAAATCTGAAAAGATCACAAGGAATCAACGAATGTAGTTCTTTTAAGATAAACAATCCGTTCAACCCGGTTCAAACAACAAAGGAAAAGCTGATGTCTCTTTACGTTGATTTACACCAAAATTCTTTATCGCTGTCTTTATTACAGCAATATTTGAGAACGACAAAAGAATTAATTATTACGGATATTCAAAAACCGATTGCTAAGATTGTGGCTTTAGAAAAAAAAGCAGAAACTGAACCGTTGACACTAGAACAAATACAACAACTTGTTTTACAAACCATTTCGCCTGAACAAGATTTAACTTCTGAAAAATGATAACACTCATTGAATCTCCAATATTTACTAAATTATGGCCAGATTATTGGTCAGAAGATGAACGTGGTGAATTTGCAGCTTGGTTAGCTGAAAACCCTTATGTTGGTAATGTTGTCCCAGGTTCAGGAGGAGTACGAAAAGGCCAAGGAAAAAGAGGTGGAATCAGAATCGTCTATTTCATTCAGTTAGGTAATGGGCTTATTTGGTTGCTAACTCTTTATGCAAAATCAAAGAAAGAAAATATTCCAGCACATATTCTCAAAACATTGAAAGAGGAACTTGTAGATGGTTATGAATGAAATAGACCTAATTGAACGTGATTTGAAACGGGATATATGGCAAGAAACTTTAGATGCGGTGCGCGATATAAAAGCGGGTCAGGTTGGTCATGTAAAAACAGTTGAATTACCGCCTGTTGTTGAAGATCGTCAAAATGTTGGATTATCACAATCAAGATTTTCCGAGTTACTCGGCGTTTCAATTCGTACATTTCAAGATTGGGAACAAGGTCGTTGCAAACCAAGCCGTACTGCTATATCGCTTATTCAAATCGCTAAACAACGTCCAGATGTCGTCCGCGAAGTGTTTGGATAAATCAAAAGCAAGCGTATAGACTGCTTGGCTGTACATGGGAGTGAAAATGGTTTAGAGGTTTCAGTTTTTTGAAGAAAAACTGAAACCTCGAATGGTTTCTCGTTCCCAAACTCTGTTTGGGAATGCCTTCCACGACGCTCCGCGTCGAACAAGCGTCGAGTGATGAATTTATTCCACCTAGATTTACTCAAAGAAAAACTGGATCAATATCGCCCTTTACCCAAAGCGGTGCTAGATAATCTACATGAGGATTTAATATTACGTTGGATTTATCACTCCAACGCCATCGAAGGCAATACCTTGACTTTGAAGGAAACTAAAGTCGCATTGGAAGGCATCACGGTAGGTGGCAAAACATTGCGGGAGCATCTTGAGGTGATTAATCACCGGGACGCTATTCTTTTTGTAGAAACACTGGTACAACAATCAGAAATCGTTTCTGAATGGCAAGTCAAAAATATTCATCAATTGATACTAAAAAACATTGACGATGAAAATGCCGGGCAATATCGCTGCACAAATGTCATTATTGCCGGTGCGAAACTTATGCCCCCTGACTTTCTTCAAGTCCCTCAAAAGATGGAATCTCTGATTCAGGAATATCAAACCTCAAAGCGTCATCCAGTGGAACGGGCTGCAAAACTTCACTGCGATTTAGTGAAAATTCATCCTTTCGTCGATGGTAATGGGCGTGCGGCTCGTTTATTGATGAATCTTGAATTAATGAAGTTTGGATTTCCCTCTGTGATTTTACCAATTGAACATCAATTGGAATATTATGAAACACTAGATAAAGCGCATGTTGAAGGAAATTATACCCCCTTTTTTTCACTCATTAATGAAATGACCTCGTTAAGTTTTGCACCATACTGGCACGCATTGGGCATAAAACCAGCCATGTAGGCCGTTGCACCGTCTTTTTGGTGCACTTTTTTAATGAGGAAGCACGAAAAGGACTGTGCAACGGCCGACATGACTGTTCGCCCTCTGATTGTAGCCATGTCGGGTGGGCAACGCTCATCGTTATACATAAGTCAAA
>JAGLHR010000406.1 GCA_023143415.1 Thiomargarita sp.
CGCTTTGCGTAACATCAGTTAAAAATTCACACAGATATTAAGCAGACAAAAGTATTTTAAACGTAGTGACTGAGCAAAGATGGCTGGCCAGAGGAGAGGATTTGTTACGAGGGGATTTTTTTGTAAGAGGTATAAAAAAAACCTCAGAGGTTTTCAAAACATCTGAGGTTTGAATTGCTTTTAAATTTGGTACCGAGGGTCGGAATCGAACCGACACGGTGTTACCACCACTAGATTTTGAGTCTAGCGCGTCTACCAGTTCCGCCACCCCGGCTAATTAAGGAAACTCATTGTAACAAATCTTAATGACAAATGGAAGACTTTTTTACACTTTTTTTTGAAAAAAATCGTTAATAATTAAAAATTACCTTATATAACAAATAGTTACATTTATTATACCCATTCAAGAAATGTCTATGCAACGTTCCGATTTTTCCTTTGACTTACCTAAAGAGCTAATTGCACAATATCCTTTAGAGTCACGTACAAGTAGTCGTTTACTATATATGCACTCCAAGGATCAATTTCAAGATCATCGTTTCATTGATTTTCCAAATTTATTAGCCCCGACTGATTTATTAGTCTTTAATAATACTCGTGTTATTCCAGCCCGATTATTTGCTTATAAAGAAACAGGGGGGCAAGTCGAAATCCTTGTCGAACGGATACTTGATAATAATAGGGTACTGGCACAACTGCGAGCCAGTAAATCACCTAAACCACTAACAGAATTAGTTATCAATAATGACATTAAAATAACCGTTTTACAACGGTTAGACCATTTTTTCGAATTACAATTTAATGATCCACGTTCCATCTATGATATTTTGCAAGCCGTTGGACATATTCCTTTACCACCCTATATAAAGCGGGCAGATACACAGAAGGATAATCTTCGCTATCAAACAGTGTATGCAGAACAACTGGGTGCCGTAGCGGCACCGACAGCAGGGCTCCATTTTGATAAAGCCATACTAGAACAGATTAAAGCGATTGGTATAGAAATGGCTTTTATTACTTTACATGTAGGTGCGGGGACATTTTCACCTATACGTGTTGATGATATTCGCCAGCATACCATGCACGCTGAACATTTACAGGTTTCCGCCCAAGTTTGTGAACAAATTAAAGCGACACGCGCTCGCGGTGGACGTATTATTGCGGTAGGTACGACTTGTGTACGCGCCCTAGAAGCGGCTTCTTCTGAGGGTAGCATAAAACCTTATGAGGGCGAAACCCGTTTATTCATTACGCCAGGCTACAAATTTGTGAGCGTCGATGCCCTGCTGACTAATTTTCATCTCCCCGAATCTTCACTGCTCATACTTGTTTCTGCTTTCGCTGGAAAATCCAGAATTTTAGCAGCCTATCAACATGCGATTGCACAAAAATATCGTTTTTTTAGTTATGGTGATGCCATGTTTGTAGATCGCGCTTATAAAGATTGAGTTGCAAATCCTTAATGAAAAGGTTAAAATTGTTTTTTTTTGTTCAAGTCAATTTGTAACGACTCAGGGCAACCATAAAGGATTGCCCCTACATAAGGGCAACCATAAAGGATTGCCCCTACAACTACAACAATATTCTTATTAATACGGACGAAAATCTTCTGATGTAGGGGCAATCCCTTGTGGTTGCCCTTATGTAGATGCGAATGGAGTTCAACGCTTTAGCTTTGAAACCGTGTATTAAATCGCCAAAGCTGAAGCGTTGGACTCCAAATTATTTTAACTAGTTGATTTTAAAGCAGTTTATTAATTTTAATCCTCGCATTATTGTTATCAAAATCAACATATCAATTTAGAAAATTACTGTGAAAAATATTAAGTTTCAAAATATTCGGGGTGAATTTAAGAGAGTACGAGGAGAAATATTTTCTTACCTTCTTGCCTTATTCAAAAAAACAAAAGAGCCAGACTCTAAATTTATTATATTTAGCAAAGGAAGAACGGGTAGCAATTTACTACGCACTTTACTTAATTCACATCCTGAAATTGTTTGTGAAGGAGATATACTTCTTCGTTTGTATGTTAGAATCCTCTCTCTAAAGTTATACATTAAAGGACGAATTGCTAAGAATCCAACAAATGTGTACGGCTTTCAATTACAGCGTGCCCAGCTTAATCACGAAAAAATAGAGGCTAAAGACTTCCTATCTGATCTCCATAACAATGGGTGGAAAATAATTTACTTGAGGAGAAAAAACCGCTTTCGACAAAAAATCTCGTCAAAGATCGCAATCAGTCGAAATCAATGGCTCTATAGTTCAAAAAGCAATTCAGAACCATCAACATCATTCAAAGTCCATGTTGATACTCAAGAACTGTTGACTGAACTGGAAAATGCAGAAAACGCGGCTCTAAAAGACAAGGCTGATTTAAAAGAAATCCCTTATATAGAAATTATTTATGAGGATGATCTGTTAAAGGCAGGGCAACATCAGAAAACCGCAGATAAAATCTTCGACTTTCTAGGTGTTCAATCAGCACCTGTCGAAACGAATATGATAAAAACACCTTATCAGAATTTGGCAGAGGTTATTGAAAACTATGATGAAATAACCGCCTTATTAAGTAAAACCAAGTATGCCCACTATCTTGAGGAGGATTAAACGGAATAAAGGATGGAAAGATGGCATTGATTGTACAAAAATATGGTGGCACATCAGTCGGCTCAACTGAGCGGATTGCCACAGTCGCCGAAAAAGTCATGGCAACTCGATCTCAAGGAAATGATGTCGTTGTCGTCGTTTCCGCAATGAGTGGAGAAACTAATCGCCTAGTCGCACTGGCTAAAAGTCTTGCCGATCCGCCTAAAGCCCGCGAATTTGATGTGCTTTTAGCCACAGGTGAACAAGTCACTATTAGTTTACTCAGTATGACTCTTGAAGCGCGTGGATGTCCAGCCCGTTCTTACACGGGTTCACAAGTACATATTTTGACAGATAGTGCCCATACTAAAGCACGTATTCTTGAAATTGATGACAAACGTATTCATGATGATTTGGCACAAGGCACTGTGGTTGTCGTGGCAGGCTTTCAAGGTACTGATGCCCAAGGTAATATTACCACCTTAGGGCGGGGCGGATCAGATACCACCGCCGTTGCATTAGCCGCTGCCCTGAAAGCAGATGAATGTCAAATTTATACTGATGTTGATGGCGTTTATACAACAGATCCTCGTGTTGTGCATCAAGCTCGTCGCCTTGATAAAATCTGTTTCGAGGAAATGCTAGAAATGGCGAGTTTGGGATCAAAAGTCTTACAAATTCGTGCAGTGGAATTTGCCAGTAAATATAATGTACCATTACGAGTGCTATCCTCTTTTAAAGAGGGACAAGGCACTTTGATTGCGTCAGAGGATGAAACGATGGAAAAAGCCCTCATTTCAGGTATTGCGTTTAATCGTGATGAGGCAAAATTAACGTTATTGGGTGTACCTGATCAACCTGGAATCGCCTATCATATTTTAGGCCACATTGCGGATGCGAATATTGAAGTAGATATGATCATCCAAAACATTGGAGCCGATGGGACAACCGATTTTACCTTCACTGTACATCATAATGACTACAAAAATGCCTTAACTATTTTACAAAATATCGCTAAAGAATTAGGAGTTCGTGAGGTACTTGGCGATGATAGCATTGTGAAAATTTCTTTAGTGGGTGTTGGGATGCGTTCACATGCTGGCATTGCCAGTACCATGTTTAAAACGTTGGCAGATGAGGGCATTAACATCCAAATGATTTCGACTTCAGAAATTAAAATTTCAGTAGTCGTCCACGAAAAATACCTTGAATTAGGGGTCAGAGCATTACATGCGGCTTTTAACTTGGATGAAGCAGCTTCTTAAAAAAGATAGGGCATCTCAAGATGTACCTAACGCTAAAGTAGATACAACTGTTGAGCTTGAAACCAGGAAGAAGGATAAAAGGAGAAAATCTATGTTGATTTTGACAAGGCGTGTTGGTGAATCATTGATGATAGGAGACGATATAGTCATCACAGTGTTGGGTGTAAAAGGTAATCAAGTGCGAATTGGTGTCAATGCACCCCGGGAGATTGCTGTTCACCGTGAGGAAATTTATCATCGGATTCAACAGGAAAAAATTCAAGCCAATCGAGAAGAAAGCGAGTAAGGAGCCTTTCTAGCTTTGGAGGTTTTTTGGAGTCCAACGCTTCAGCTTTGGAGGTTTTTTGGAGTCCAACGCTTCAGCTTTGGCAGGACATGAATATTAATCTTTTCTTGTTTGAATCAGAATTGACAGAATATTCGAGGCTAAAGTTTTTGTAACTACTCAGCGGTTAGGTTAGCCTTGAAATCAATTTCAA
>JAGLHR010000407.1 GCA_023143415.1 Thiomargarita sp.
ATCCTTTATGGTTGCCCTGAGTAATTACAAGCGTTTTTAGAAACCAAGTTTCTTCAAGAAACTTGGTTTCTCATCACAACATATCCCTAAGCGCGATTTTTAATCGTCATCACTTCTAAAACCTTGGCACCAGTCTCATCAGAGACTTCAAGGATTTGTTGCAGTTCTTCCAACAACGCCTTTTCGCTGTCATCAATTACACCATCAGCAAGGGTAATGTCAACGGCGCAAACAAAGGCGGCTTCACGTAATTCACTCGGTAAGCTGCTTTTAGCAATGGCAACCAAACCACCCACGCCTTCGTTTTCCAGCACCGTGAGCAATTTCTTAAACATGTCAGTGACTTGCTTTTCGGTGTAGCCATCAAATATTTTCATTTGAAGCAAGTAGGCGAAAATGCCCTTGGCTTCAGATTCGTCAATTGAGCCATCTGCTGCTGAACTCGCTAACGCAATTCCCAGAAATGCTTCTTGTTTATCGAATGTGTCGTTGGATGATGGTGCTTTGTCAGTGCTAAACCAACCCATAATAGTTCTCCTAAGTGTAATGATTTGACAATGATGTTTATTTAAAGAGGATTCTTTAAAAAACCTGTAACTACTCAGCTAAAGCAAGCTCTGCTAAATTCTTTTCGATGTTTCAGTTTTTCTTCAAAAAACTTAAACCTCGAAATTAGTCTGCTTTAGCAGACTTTAGCTTTTAGCCTTGAAATTGATTTCAAGGGCTAAGTAGTTACAAAAAACTTGTGATTTATAATTTAACATTGTCAAACTAAAAAAACAATAAAACTTTAAGCGTTCCCGATTGTACAGCACGCTCAAAGGCTTGTAACGCTTTATCAAAAGGAAAGCGTTCGTCAATTAGTAATGTGGGGGCTATTAATTTATTTTCAAGTAGGCGTAGAGCGGGCATAAAAGGGCCACAACGTGAACCGACTAATGTAATTTCATCAACCACAAGGGCGGAAAGATTTATTGGTAACTCACCTTTAAAAGTACTTTTCAAGATTATCGTGCCACGCGGACGTACTGCGTGACGGGCAAGCGTAAAGCCTTCGATTGAGCCAGTGGCTTCGATGACAATATCAAAAGTCCGCTTTTGGATAGTCTTTTCGTCAATCCATTTGATTTGACATGTCGCGAGTAATTGCCGTTGTTTGTCATAACGCGCCACGACTTCTAAATCGCATCCTGTCAGTACCAATGTCTGAGCAATTAATTGCCCTAAACGTCCTGCGCCCACAATTAAAACGTGAGTGCTGGGGCGGATTGTGACTTGTTCTTGTATTTCTAAAGCGGCGGCTAATGGCTCTGTGAAAACAGCCGCTTCATCTGGAATAGATGGGGGAACCGTAATCAGATTTTTTAAGGGTAAGCATAAATATTCGGCAAATGCGCCGTTTCGATTAACAATGCCTAATACAGTACGCTGTTCACAATGCGTCGGTTGCCCTCTTAAACAGATGTCACATTTTCCACAAGCTGTATTGATTTCTCCAACGACTCGTTCCCCAATTCGTTCTGGTGCATCAGCCGCTTCAACAATTTCCCCGACAAATTCATGCCCTAAAATACCTTTATAAGTATAATAGCCTTTGAGTAATTCTAAATCCGTCGCACAAATCCCTGCAATACGAACACGTACAAGGGCTTCACCGTGAAGTGGCTTGGGTTTAGGGAGATTATTTTGATAAGTTAATTGATTATTTTCTAGCCAAAGTGCTTGCATTAATTGTTAATTGTTAATTGTTAATTTGAAATTCACAATTCAAAACGATTTTCTAACGTTTATCTTTTTGTACTCAGCCTTGAAATACAAATGGAGTTCGAGGTATTCGTTTTTTGAAAAAAAACGAATACCTCGAAAACGCTTTAGCTTTGTTGCTTTTTTTGGAGTACAACTAAGACTGAGCAGTTACCTTTTTTTCGTATCTTATTAAAATTTG
>JAGLHR010000408.1 GCA_023143415.1 Thiomargarita sp.
ACTCAAAAGGGAAATGCTATAAGTACTGAAGCACAAATTATCGTCTATTATGGAGTCCTTCGTCTTATCGCATTGATCTTTTGCATCAACGTATCGTAGGTTGTACTTTTTTTTAAGAAATATTTCAATAATTCATCCTCATTAAAAATGAGTGACAATCGGTATCGCTTCTTTGTCAGAAGACGGTTCTATTTTTCCCAACGCATGTCCATAAACGACTTCATAAGTTGCTGGTAAAAAACCGTTGGGCGAACGATATTCCTCATAAGCGATTAACATCTGCTTGAATTTGCCTTTTCCCATTAATCCTTTGGCTCGTCCACTTGTGATATTATGCGCCCCAACGTTTTTTAACTCTCTCATTAATTGATTCACATCACGATAGCTCAGTTCAAGTCTATCAATGTCCATGACAGGATTGCACAATCCCGCCTGTAATAGCGCGTCGCCATAGTGGTGTATATCAATAAAACGATTGACATGGGAGGCGTTATCAACTGTTGCCCAACTGTTGCGTAATTCCTTTAAAGTATCGGGTCCCAAACTGGAGAAAAACAACGCGCCGTCAGGTTTTAATACCCGCGCAAATTCTGAAAAAACGGCTTGAATATCATTACACCATTGCAACATCATATTGGAGATCAATAAATCGATACTGTTATCTGCTATCGGCAATTGTGCGGCATCAGCACATAAGAAAAAGGGTTGAGATGCTTCCCCTGGATGCTTTTTACGGGCGACTTGTAACATTTTTTTAGAAATATCAATGCCATAGAGACGCGCTTCTTTATACCGTTGATTTAAAACATAAGTTAAACTACCCGCACCGGCTCCCACATCTAAAATATGTTGAGGTGCTATTTTCAACCATTCTAAACGTTCAAGCAGGTTTTCTTCCGCTATTTTTTGTATTTTGATCCACTGTTCATAAATAGGGGCTGCGCGATCAAATGATTGAGAAACGTTTTGTTTATCCAAGTATTCAGGGGGTAACATTTAAAAAACCTTGTAAATAGTGCATGAAAATATCAGGATGGGATAAAAAGGGAATATGTGCCGCTGGTTTAATAGTGATTTTTTGCAGATTTGGCCACCATTGCTGACAATCTTCTCCCATGCCAGCCGGAACAATGGTATCACGTTCCCCTAAACATAATAAAGCGGGTGGACGAATTTGTAATAATTCAGGGCGTAAATCAGTATTTTGTAATAAAGTTAGCCCCGCTTGTAAGGCTTCTGGTTGTGGCATACCTGTTTTTTTTAAGAGCGCGTTAAGGGCGCGGCGTTGCTGAAGGGCAGTTTCACTCCCTTTCACCTGCAAGGCTAAAAAACGCCGTAAAGTGCCTACAGTATCGTTTTGTAATTGTTGGGCAAATTGTTCAAGTACAGTGGGATTCATGGCATGAGGCCAATCTTTATCCGTGACAAAACGGGGTGATGTGCTGACTAATACCAAGGCGCGTACCCAAGTGGGTCGCCACCTCGCCATCGCCATCCCCAATAAGCCGCCTAATGACCAACCTATCCATACCGCATTTTTGGGCAAACTCGCTAAATTATCTGTGAGGGCGGATAAGGAGTATTCACAGATTGGACTGCGCCCATGTCCGGGTAAATCTACTTGATAAATACGCCAATTCTGTGCCAGTCTTGCTGCAATATCATTCCAAATTTCGCCATTAAAGCCCCATCCGTGTAATAGTATTAATGGTTCACCTTGCCCTTGTTGTTTGACAAATAGGTTCATTTTTGTTAGTTTGTATATTATTTAGGATTTTGAACAGGATTTCAGCCTAAAGTTTTTCTTCAAAAAACTTTAGGCTGAAAAACGGATTTAGGACTTACGCATTGACAAAACAAGTATTTTATGAAACTATTTAAATACAATGTGTTACAAAATTTCACCCAAGTCATTTTTGACTTTTTTTACCAATTTCATTCCGTCATCAATTTTTATAAGTCTCTGATTTGTATAGAGAACATATTTTATTGCGTTTGTCAATGCGTAAGTCCTA
>JAGLHR010000409.1 GCA_023143415.1 Thiomargarita sp.
AAAATGGTGGGTTTCGCTCTCGCTCATTCCGTTGAAAAATGGTGGGTTTCGCTCTCGCTCTACCCACCCTACATAACTAATTGATTTTATTTGAAAATAACCATATTGAAGTCTTTATAAATATTCTGAAAATTCTGATTCAAACAAGTTATACCGGGTGTTGTTGTTGCATAAGACTCAAATGTAAGTGAGTTTTAACCCGTATCAAAACTTCTTTCGGATGAAAGGGCTTAGTGATATAATCGACTCCCCCTAACTCAAAACCTTTGATTTTATTCACCATTTCTGATAAAGCCGTCAGAAAAATGATGGGAATATCCTGTGTTTTAGGATTGGCTTTTAATTGTTGACAAACTTCAAAACCGTCTATTCCAGGCATCATTACATCCAATAAAATAAGATGGGGATATTTCAATTCAGCCATTTTTAGTGCCGTCTTTCCATCTGATGCAACACTCACTTTAAAATGGTGCTTACCAAGAAGAGTCGATAATAATTTTAAATTGAAAGGAATATCATCCACAATCAAAATATCTGGATTGTCCGGTATCCTTGTCTTTAATATATTATGGCAGCGTTCTAAATAAACCTGTGCGACTTTATCATCTGGATTTATTTGCAACAATTGTTCAAAAAATGGCTTTGCTTTATTAAACTTTTCACGACGGAAAAGTTTAAAACCGGCTTCAAAATAGGACAACGTTTCATTTTTCCAAGCAATACTCTTAGAATTATCCGCATTAAAAACTTCGTAAACCGTCACTTTTTCTGTTTTCCCTTTCACCTTTGTCACATCAATCATCCGAATCTGATATTGACTTGGATCGGTTAATTTATTATAAGTATGTTCAGTAATTAATAGGGAAATGCCATAAGTTTTTGTTAATTGCTCAACGCGAGAGGCTAAATTAACCGCATCCGATACAACGCTGCCATCCATACGATTTTTCCCTCCAATGATACCCAACATTAATACACCAGTATTAATGCCAATACCAATTTGAAGAACAGGACGACCGGGACGACCTCGAGTCAGATTATAATTAGCCAATTTTTTTAACAAATCAATCGCCGATTGTAGCGCGTCATCTGCGCAGGTTGGAAACAACGCCATAATTCCGTCACCGATATATTTATCAATAAAACCATGATGCTGACCAATGATGGGTTCCATTCGACTTAAATAAGCATTAATGAAATCAAAGTTATCCTGTGGTGTCATTTTTTCAGACATCCGGGTAAATTCTCGAATATCAGAAAATAAGATCGTCATTTCTTTTTTGACTTGATGCCCCAATTTGACTTCAAGAATGCTTTTTTTATCTAATAACCTTAGAAATTCACGGGGTATAAAACGCTCATAAGCCTTATTGATTTTATTGACTTTCTCTTGCTGTAATTCTTTCAATTGAACGGAAAAAGCATCCAATTGTTTATTTCGCGTTTGAAGTTCCTTATTTTTCTGGTAAAGTAATTTTTCGGCTCGTTTGCGTGTGCTAATATCGTAAGCAACACAAATCATGGCAGAGTCGCCGTCGAAATTGATATGGCGAAATGAAGCCATTATCCAAAATGGCACACCATCTCTTTTAGCTTGAAGTTCCAAATTGTGAATACAACCCTTCTGTTTTAACATTTTTAATAATCGTTGTGCGTCTTTTTTTTGGTAGAGAATTTTATAAGACTGATGATGTTTTAATTGCTGAGACGAAATATTGAAACAGTTACTATAGTGATTATTGGCATACAAAACTAAACCATCGGAAAAACGACTGATCACCATTGGAATGGGAATAGCGGAAACAATCGCCTTAAATCGTTCTTCACTTTCGCGCAAGGCTTTTTCTGCCCTCGTTTTTTTTACCCATGCTTGTGTTAAAAAAACAGAGGTGAGCGCAATTAAAACGACTAATGCAAAAAATGGCATTGCTATATGGCTTAAAATGTGAAATTGCTTCTCATGTAATGTTTCTTGTGGCAGATGAGAAATAATTTTCCAATAATAATCTTGGGGATTCAAATTGGCTAAACTCGGAGAAAAAGCCTCTGATGCCCCTGTGCTTGATTTTTGCCCTTCCAAAAGGGGATAAATGGTATCAAAGGTGAATAAACCGTTTTCTGTATAAAATTGATCTGATTGTTTTTGAAGTATTTTTACCCATTCTTTTGGGAAACGATTTCCAAAAGTACGGTTGCCATCTTTATACATAAATCCCCATTCATCTTTATCTTTCACGCCCTTCAGCCAAAATCCTTCTGCATTAACAACCATAATCTGATTAGACGCACTTTTTGCTATCTTGTCCAATTTTTTCAGCAATTTTGTACCAAGATAGTTAAACAACATAATTCCTCGCTTTTCCCCTGCATCATCAAATACGGGGGTTCCAAAACGGATCATCGGTTTCAAAGGTTTTTCTATTTGCCCTTTTTCAATGTTCAGATCAAATGGTGAAACAAACACTTCTTCCTGTTCTAATATAAAGGTATCCTTAAAGTAATAACGTTCACCTTTTCCTTGAAGTTTTGAGGGAGGAACGATAGAGGGTAAACCCGCATTAAAATTAACACGAACAATTTCCATCCCCGTTTCATCCAAAAAACGAATTTGATCATAAAGTTGTTTTCTATTTGAAAACCGGCGATATTCTTCTGCTAAAATTTTCCGCTGAGAAGTGGTTTCATTATCAAGCAATTTTTGCAATTCATGCTGTTCAGACAAAAACATTAAATCCGAGACAATATAAGTGAACTCATTGATAATTTGTTCATTTTGTCCCTTTAAACTTTCAACAGTTTGAAATTCCAAAATATTTTTTTCATGCTTCACTTCTTTGTAATAACTCATGAAGCTGATACCAAATACCGGTAATATGAATAATATAAAGGTTGTTAGAAAATGTTTTAGCATATTAATTGTTATTGAATATTTATGGAGCCATTTGAGAGTCGAGGTTAAAATTTTTTTCTTTAAAAAAACTTTAACCTTAAAAAACTTTAACCTTGACTTGAGTTTTTTGAAAATTTGTCTAGGATATTTTTTTATAACTCATTGATTTTAATCATTTTTCATTATTAGAATCAGAATTTTCAGAATTTGAGAATTTTCAGAATTTAAAACCTCATCAGCTTTGTACAGGACATTTTTTCTTGTTAGAATCAGAATTTTCAGAATTTAAAACCAAATTGATTTCGAGGTTCAAGTTTTTTGACTCACTTGAAGCTCGAAACCTTCGCTAAAGGATTTTGAACTGCTTGGAATCCTGTTCAAAAATTTTGATTGGCGATAAAAGGTTTTAAATTCTGAAAATTTTCAAATTCTGAAAATTCTGATTCTAATAATGGAAAGTGATTAAAATCAATGAATTATAAAAAATTGTTTTGTACAAAGCCTCATCAGTCAATTCGATCTTCAAGTTTTTTGAAGAAAAACTTTAGCCTCGAATTTTATATACAATCCTTGTAGTTACTGTTGTCATACGAAAAACTGCCCATCTGAACTCAATAATTCTTTCAAAATTCATGCACAATTATTATTAATGGTGAATGATAAATGGTTTCGAGGTTTGAGTTTTTTGAAGAAAAACTCAAACCTCGAATTGTGAATTAAATCAAAGACAAAAAAAAACCAAGTTTTTTGAAAAAACTTGGTTTATCAATCCACACTATAACGATTGCAAGGGTTTTGTCAACAATCCCACTTTATACACGCCTGCTTCCTGTAATAACGACATGACTTTCACAATTTTTCCATAAGTGATTTGACTATCTCCCCTGACTAAGACTTGGGAGTATGGCGCGAAACGCATTAAAGCCGTTACACGGGAGAGCAATTCTTCCACAGTGAGCACTTTTTTATCTTCATTTAAAAACAATTGCCCTTCTGCATCAATGGTGACGATGACAAATTTCGTTTGTGTAGGAATCACATTATTTGCCTCTTTAACGCTGGGCAATTCGACTTCTATGCTTTGACTTAACAAAGGTGAAGTAATCATAAAAATAATGAGTAGTACCAACATGACATCAATATAAGGTACAACATTCATTTCAGCAATGCGACGGCGGCGATTGCGTGACATTTTTAATTCCTTTGTTTAAATGTATCTTATCAAAATTTGGTCTCTTAATGTAG
>JAGLHR010000041.1 GCA_023143415.1 Thiomargarita sp.
GAAGCACCTTGCGTCACATCAGATATTAATACCTTCGCCAATGGTTAATGGTGAATGATGAATGGTGAATGGTGAATGATGAATGGTGAATGATGAATGGTGAATGATGAATGAAATCAATCGTTTAAAGATAAAATGGAGAACGTCATAATTCACCATTGGCGAAGGTATTATTATATAGTGTTCATCCGGAAACGGCTTTGAAAATCCCAAAGCGGAAGCATTCGAGGTTTCCTCTTCAAAAAACGGAAACCTCGAATGGACTCCAAACAATGGGCGTATTGGAGTCCAACGCTTTAGCTTTGGAGGTGTTTCCGGATGGACGCTATATAAGAAAAGATTTATATTGGACCGCTGCCAGCGTATTGACTCGTGATTAATAATGTTCCTTATTTTTATTGCTATTTAGAATAGAACTTAAATATGATAGCACTTCCCTATTGTGTAAAATACAAAATAGTGATAAAATAACTAATTAAAAAAACTCATAATATGAGAGTATAAAAAATGATCAAAGCATAATAGATTGACGAACAAATAGAAGCCTATAAAAATGATGAAGGTTCAACCCGAAAATTAGCCAAACGTTTAAAAGTATCAGCATATTTCGTATTTACATTACTAAAGCCGTTTTTGAAGAAAAGCTAAAATATCGAAAACAATTCACAATCAGAAAATTCATAACAATATCAAAGTATAATGGCAAATTCCAATTCTATTATGGTCATTTTTCCCTATCGTTATCAAGACACCTGGGTATTTGACGACGAACGAGTTGATCTTGTACAAGAACCCTTTGTTTCAGGAATGCCTGAAATCATTGATCTTTTCGTTCAAGACTTGCCTAATGCGGCAAAAGGTTTTAAACTGTTATTTTCAGCCACTCCTTTTCCTGGTTATCAAGCTAAACTGGTTTGGCGCAGGGAAGAATATGAGGGCAATTGGTATCTTTGGGAAGATCATCTTATGGAAGGTTGGCTATGCCCAGCCCTATTCAAATATTTCAGTGAAGCGCCCAAACAGATTTATTGCAAAGCAGAACCACTTTCAATTTAAAACAATAATGCAAATACCTACTCCAACCTCTAAAGTAAGAATTGATAAATGGCTATGGGCAGCGCGTTTTTTTAAAACCCGTCGCCTTGCAATCGCAGCGGTAACAGGCGGTAAAGTTCGCCTCAATGAACAACGCACTAAACCAGCTAAGGAAGTGCATATTGGTGATCAATTGATCATACGCACGGGTTATATTGAACGCACTGTGATTGTGCAAGCCTTATCTAAACAACGTCGTTCAGCTAAAGAAGCCATCTTGCTCTATGAAGAAACGCCAGAAAGTATTAAAAAACGTGAAGAAGCGGCTGATTTGCGTCGTCAAGCCTCAGCATTGCGTGAACCCAGAATAGGGCGCCCGACTAAAAAAGAGCGTCGCCAAATTCATAAGTTTACAACTGAAAATAGTGTGAATTAATTTTTTCAGAAATCCGATTTTTTGAAAAAATCGGATTTCTGAAAAAATAATTTATAATTACTTGATTATAAACAAGTTTGATTAAAATCCATTTGAAAAAGTCTTCATCGACGCTCTGTATATGGGTACCTGTTCTCAGAATTTTTTAAACAGGATTTATAACTTCTAAATTTTCAATCCAATCAAAATCTTTAACGTTGGCAGTTGCTAATTTTAGATCAGGAAACAATGCAGTAGCGGCAATCATTGCATCACCCAGAGACATTTTATGCTGTTGGCGCAAGCTGATAGCTTGCTCAATAATCGCATCAGATATAGATAATATTGGCAAAACTTGAAACAGCCTTTCCAACTTTTGTTTATTATCAGCTGTCAATTTGTGATACCCCAATACTTCAACTTTACTGATAACAGAAACGACTGATTTTTGTTGGTCAATGCCGTACAGAATCATATTTTGGTTCTGCCGCATAAATAACAATATTGCTGTCAAGTAACATTAGTATTTTGTAGGGTGGGCAATGTGGTTGCCCACCGAAATGGTAGCGATATGGTGGGCAAGAAAAGGACATTGCTCACCCTACAAAAAATTCATCATACCAGAAAATTTATGCTTCAGTACTTATTAAAACGGTTTAATTTTCTAACACGTTAAAGTATTTTGTCAAGCATTAATTTCAAATTAATACGTTTAATTTTTGGACTTGATATAAAAGTCTAAATCTCAGCCGTTTAAAGTATATAATTCATTCAAAGCTAAAGTTTTTTGACGAAAAACTCGAAAGCCTCGAATGCTTTAGCTTTGATAAAAAAACTAACTCGCCCAATAATTTATAACACTTTGATTTAAAATAAGTTTATAAGAAATCAATTCGCATTCGTTACTAATCAGGGCAACCACAAGGGATTGCCCCTACATCAGAATATTTTCGTCTGTCTGTCTGTCTTCATAAGAAGATTGTTGTAGGGGCAATCCTTTATGGTTGCCCTGATTAGTTACTCGCATTCAAGACTAAAATATGGAATATAAGGATTATTATAAAATTTTAGGACTATCGCGTCATGCCACTCCAGATGAAATTAAACGTGCTTACCGCAAATTAGCACATAAATATCATCCTGACATCAGTAAAGAAAAAAATGCTGAACAACATTTTAAAGAAGTCGGAGAAGCCTATGAAGTGCTTAAAGACACGGAAAAACGCGCCGCTTATAATCAATTAGGAACGAGGTGGCAAGCGGGTGAAAATTTTCGCCCTCCCCCTGGTTGGAATAATGCAGGATGTCGTGGTAGCGGCTTTAGAAACACTCATGTTAATCACAGTGATTTTTTTGAAAACCTATTTGGAGGAGGAGGGCAGCACAATACACGCCATAATGCCTTTCAGACAAAGGGCGAAGATCAACAGAAAAAAATTGCGATCAGTTTTGAAGAAGCCTATCAAGGCACAACCCGAACGTTACAATTAACAATGCCTGAAATGGGCAAGAATAGGCAAATACATTCTAAAAAACGGACGCTTAAAGTCAAAATTCCACGCGGTGTTATAGCAGGTAAAAAAATTCGTTTAAACGGACAAGGTGCGGGGGGGATAGGTGGCGGTGCCCGTGGTGATTTATATTTTGAAATTGAACTTCAACCCCATCATCTCTACCGTGCCGAAGGTAAAGATGTTTATATGACTTTACCCATCACGCCCTGGGAAGCGGCTTTAGGTTGCACTGTGGTTGTGCCAACTTTAGACGGAAAAGTGGAAATAAAAATTCCCGCAAATTCAAAATCAGGACAAAAATTACGTCTCAAAGGACGAGGATTTTCCACTCATCCCCCAGGTGATTATTACATCGTACTAGAAATGGTGACAGCGAAAGCGGATAGCGAAGTTGTACAGGAATTTTATCGCAAAATGGCAAAAGATTTCTCCTTTTTCAATCCACGCGCTACAAAGGATTTTGAACAGGATTAAAGGATTTTGAACAGGATTAAACGGATTAAGGGATTAACAGGATTTTTGCTCAGAAACCCCGTTTTAAAAACTTGTTTGTAACTACTCAGGGCAACCACAAGGGATTGCCCCTACATCAGAAGATTTTCGTCCGTCTTCATAAGA
>JAGLHR010000410.1 GCA_023143415.1 Thiomargarita sp.
GCAAGTGCTGTGAGTACCTCGCTTTCAATATCTTGGTTTTCTTCATCTGTCAAAATAGTTGATAGCACAGGAACGGCTTCAGTAACACGCTTTTTCCCCAACGCTTTCACCGCATTGAGTTGCATATCCCACCAAGCATTCCATTGATTGCCATCATTCCAATTCATATTGTTGGGGCAAGTTTTAGCGACTTCTAGTAGAGGCGCAATCACTTCTTGTTCCTCTATTTGCCCTAACGCTTCAACGACAGCCGTTTTAACTTCACCATCCGGATCATGAGTTAGCGATTCCAAAAGTGCCGGCACTGCTTCAGCATCTCCAATATGCCCTAACGCTTCTGCGGCTTCCATTGAAACGTCTATGTCTTCATCCTGCAAACATTGAATAAGAGTGGGAATTGCTTGTTTTTCTCCTAAAACGCCAAGCGTTCTGGATACATGACAGCGATCTACTTCGTCACCCGTTGTTATCAGGTGACATAAAGTTTCTATGACTTTTTTTTTATCTATTGAACTTCTTGCAGAACTATCCAACGTTTTTTAATCCCTTTTTTTGCTGTACTAATGTGCATAAAATCGTTTCGAGGTTTCCGTTTTTTGAAGCGGAAACCTCGAAAACTAAACCTGACACTCGAACATCAAATTTTTCGTCTGACAACAGTTAACTACAAGGATTGTATATAAGATTCGAGGTTTTAGTTTTTTGAAAAAAACTAAAACCTCGAATAGTCTGCTAAAGCAGACTAATTAAATAATTTAGCTGAACCTGCTTTTCGAGGCTAAAGTTTTTTCTTTAAAAAAACTTTAGCCTCGAAAGCTGTCAGTCTTGATATTTATCTCAAGGCTGAGTAGTTACCTAATCTCTATATTATATACAATCCTTGTCGTTATTGTCTTTGGTAAAAAACTTGAACTTCGAGTTATAACAGAATTTTTTGTATTCGCTAGTTTAATGATAAATGATTAATTATTAATTATTAATGGTTAATGATGAATTATCATTTTTCTCATTCATAAATCATAATTCTTCATTCATAATTCACCATTCTGACATTTTATGGCATAATATACTATTTTGATTTCTCAATTTTAAAGGAAACGACTATGGAGTTTTTTATTCAGAATGCTTGGGCTGAAGGTGCTGCCCCCGCCGGGGATGCGGGTTTTCTTAACCTTGTGATGCTGATTGTCTTATTTGTGGTTTTTTACTTTTTGCTGATACGTCCACAAACGAAACGAGCCAAGGAGCATAAACAGATGGTAGAGTTGCTGTCAAAAGGGGATGAAATTGTCACCAATGGTGGCGTATTGGGTAAAATTACTAACTTGGGTGATAACTTTATCCAGCTTGAAATTGATTCAAACACGCAGATCAAGGTGCAACGTCAAGCTATCGCGGCTGTCATGCCCAAGGGGACTATGAAAAATACATTGTAAGATTGTTAATAATACTTTTGTCACAGAGATTTAAATATGAATCATTATCCACTTTGGAAATATTTACTGATTGCAGCGGTTATCTTTGTTTGTGGTTTGTACGCGCTACCCAATTTATTTGGGAATGATCCCGCAGTGCAAATTTCTCCTGCTTACGCACGGGATACGAAGATTGATGATACCGTACAAGAGACTGTAGAAACGACGCTTAAAGAAGCCAAGCTCAGTTTTACTCGTATTGATCGCACCCCAAAACAATTGTTGGTACGTTTTAAAAATACTAACACACAACTCAAGGCTTATTCCATCTTAAAAGAGGCTCTGTCTGATTATGTTGTTGCCCAAAATTTGGCACCAGCAACGCCAGATTGGCTCACTGGATTAGGCGGAATGCCGATGTATTTAGGTTTAGACTTGCGCGGCGGGGTGCATTTTTTAATGCAGGTGGATATGGAAACCGCTATTCGTCAAGATGAGGAAACTTATGTTAACGAATTGCGTACCCTATTTCGTGAGAAAAAACTGCGTTATAAAGGCATTAATCGCGTTGTCAAAGAAGGTGGTGGCATTCAAGTCACTTTCGCCGCGCTGGAAATACGCAATAAAGCGAAGAAACTCATCAAAAAACACTATGATGATTTAGTCATTGCTGAAACCGATGGGGTAGGTGAGTATCGCTTGTATATGATCTTTAGTGAAAAAGCATTGATCGAAAATCGCCAAAAGGCTTTAGAGCAAAATATCACTACCCTGCGTAATCGTGTCAATGAATTAGGCGTGTCAGAGCCAGTGATTCAACGACAGGGCGATTCACGAATCGTTGTACAATTGCCTGGTGTACAGGATACGGCACGCGCTAAAGAAATCTTAGGGGCGACGGCAACTTTAGAGTTTCGTATGACTTCAGATACACGCGAAAAATGGTTTGAAGTTGAACGTACAAAAAAGGTGCCTATCAATGCCCGTTTATATCATGAACGCGATGGTAATCCCGTGTTACTCAAACGTCGTGTGATTGCCACAGGCGATCAAATCACAGATGCGGCTGCGACTATTGATCAACGTTCTGCACAGCCGGCAACGACAATACGGTTGGATAGTCGGGGTGGGAAGAAAATGCTCCAGACGACTCGGAAAAATGTGGGCAAAACGATGGCTGTGGTCTTCATAGAATATCATATAGAAACGAAGATGATAAACGGCAAAAAAGTCACCACCCGTAGTAAAACCGAGGAAGTGATCAATGTAGCGACGATACAGGAAGAGTTTAGTAAAAACTTTCAAATTACGGGCTTAACTTCAAGTGAAGCCAATAATCTGGCTTTATTACTGCGAGCGGGTGCACTCAAAGCACCGATGGAAATCATCGAAGAACGCACAATCGGTCCAAGTTTGGGTCAAGAAAATATTGATCTTGGCTTACTGTCCATCATGCTCGGTTTCTTAGCGGTAATGCTGTTCATGTGGTTACGTTATAAAACTTTTGGCTTGGTCGCAGATCTGGCTTTGTTGATGAATGTGGTAATTTTAGTCGCACTATTATCGTTATTGCAAGCCACGCTCACTTTGCCAGGCATGGCAGGTATTGTATTGACTTTAGGTATGGCAGTTGATGCTAACGTCTTGATTTTTGAGAAGATACGTGAAGAACTCGCCAATGGCAATAGCCATCAATCTAGCATTCATCTGGGTTATGAAAAGGCATTTATTACGATATTCGATGCCAACTTGACGACTTTAATTGCGGCAGTGATGTTATTTAGCTTTGGAACAGGTCCTATCAAGGGTTTTGCCATTACTTTGTCTTTAGGCATTATCACTTCCATGTTTACGGCCATTATGTTCACTCGTGGCCTGATTAACTTTTTCTATGGTGGTAGAAAACTGGCTAAATTACCGGTTTAATTATTAATGGTGAATTATTAATGGTGAATTATGAATTATGAATGGTGAATTATTCATAATTCACCATATTCATCATTCACCATTCACAATACGAATTAAGAGTTAAAATAGGAATTCGAGGTTTAAGTTTTTCTTCAAAAAACTTAAACCTCGAAAACGCTTCAGCTTTGGGCAGACTGACAAAGCTGAAGCGTTGTACTCCATTTTCAAAAAAAAATCAACTCTTAATTCGCATTCACAAGAGAATAAAAATGTTTTTTACTCGATTTGATTATAAATTTGATTTTATGGGCAAACGTCATTTTGCGATGATGTTATCTGCTTTATTAATCGTTATTTCTCTGGGTTCTCTTCTGACTCATTATTTGATATCGGGAGAACCGTTGGTACTTGGCATTGATTTTACAGGTGGCACACTGGTTGAAGTGGGCTATGAGCAGCCTGTAGAACTTGAGAAAATGAGAACCTTATTACATGAAAATGGTTTTCCTGATGCTGTCGTACAGCATTTCGGCACGACTCATGATGTATTGATTCGTTTGGGTGTGCATGAAGATTCTAAAGACGATCCGCTCAGTAGTCAAATTTTACGCCTTTTAGAACAAAGTGGTGAAGGGGTCAATATGCGTCGTGTCGAATATGTGGGACCACAAATCGGCGGCGAGTTGATTGAAAAAGGCGGTTTGGCTGTTCTTTATACCCTTTTTGGTATATTGATTTATGTGGCATTTCGTTTTGAATATCGCTTTGCTCTCGGTTCTATCGCGGCGTTAATACATGACACCCTGATTGTCGTTGGATTTTTCTCGTTGTTTAGATTGGAATTTGATTTAACCGTGTTAGCGGCAATATTAGCCGTCATTGGCTACTCGCTGAATGATACTATCGTTGTATTTGATCGTATTCGGGAAAATTTCGTCAAACTGCGAAAGCAAGAATCGGTTAATGTGATGAATACCTCTATCAACCAAATGTTAGGACGTACTGTGATGACTTCAGTGACAACGGCACTTGTGCTGATTGTCTTATTTCTCGTCGGCGGCGAACTGATACATGGATTTTCGATAGCCCTACTCTTAGGTGTCATTGTTGGTACTTATTCCTCAATTTATATTGCCAGTGCCACTACTCTCCTTCTTGGTGTAAGTAAGGCAGATTTAATGCCTGTACAAAAGGAAGGTGTTGAAAAGAAGGAAGGTGCTGGTAATGATGGTACTGGTTTGGAGTTTTAATGTGAGCTTTAGAAATCCGATTTTTTGAAAAAATCGGATTTCTTAAATATCGTTGCCAAAAACAAAAATATTTTCACGCTCGTTTACAGGCTCCAGCGTCAATGCCATTAAGTTAAGCGAAGGCGAACACGCAGGTTCTATAGATTTTCAGGTCAATATTTTCCAAAAACCTGACAGGTTTCCAAAACCTGTCAGGTTTAAAGTTCAATTGCAATGAACATACAATATGGAAATTCCCCCACCTGATACGGATAAATCAGCGGAAAATGAATATTTGATTACGCCAGAGGCGAGTATTCAATCAGCATTATTGATCCATTTTAATCGTGAAAACCAATCGCTAAAAAAATTAGCCTAAATTTTACCCTTGTTTCCACGCTCCAGCGTCACTGCCATTTAAGGAATATTTATTGGAATCCAAACCTTCAGATTTGGAGTCCAAACCTTCATATTTGGCTTATTTCGCTTAAATATCAAAGACTTCCAAATATGAAGGTTTGGACTCCAAGGCTTAATGGCATTGACGTTCCAGCGTTTGAATGTCTTCAAATACGCTACAGCGTTGCTGTACCCTCGTTTCGTTTTATACTCCGTGAGACCTGACAGGTTTTAAAAACCTGTCAGGTCTTTGGACATTTTTTGGAATACATTATGGAAAGTTTTAAATTTGGTCATGCCAGTGCATCTCACTGGAAGGAAGCTGCACAAGCCTGTTTAATACAAATGGGCGATTTATCTCATTCACCCGCAAATCTCGGATTTTTATATACAACCGACTTATTAGCCAGAAATCTCCCTGACATCCTTGAATATTTTAAAAAAGAAACCGGTGTGTCACATTGGGTTGGTAGTGTGGGCGTGGGTATTTGTAGCCACGCAAAGGAATATTTTAATGTCCCCGCTATCGCAGTTATGTTAGGACAATTCCCAGAAGACTCTTTTTCCGTTTTTTCAACAACGGATGACAATTTTGAGAAATTTTCCCGTGAACACCAATCATGGTCTGATAACAAGCAAGCCATGTTTGCCATTGTTCACGGTGATCCGCGCCATAAAAAGATAGCTAATTTCATTCTTCAAGTCAGTGAACGTTTAGGTGAAGGATTTTTGGTGGGCGGATTGACCAGTTCGCGTCGTCAATTTGTGCAAATTGCTGATACGGTTATTGAAGGCGGATTATCGGGGGTACTGTTTTCCAGTGCCGTGCCTCTTTCTACTCGCTTGGCTCAGGGATGTTCACCAATCGGTCCACGTCATCAAATCACCGAATCAAGTAATAATATTGTTATCCGTATTGATGAACGCCCCGCCCTTGATGTGTTTAAGGAAGATATTGGAAAAAAGTTAGCCAATAAATTAGAAAAAGTCGCTGGTTCTATTTTTGTCGCATTACCCGTTATTGGTTCAGATTTAGGCGACTATATTGTCAGAAATATCATTGGCATTGATCCTGAACATAAATTGTTAGCTATCGGTGAAACTGTTACTCCCGGTACATCCATTATGTTCACTCGCCGTGGTCCTAAAAAAGCCCGTAAGAATTTAATTAAAATGCTCAATGAGATTAAAACCAGTTTTAAAGGACGCACGCCCAAAGGGGGATTATACCATTCTTGTTTAGGGCGGGGAGAAAATCTATTTGGCAAAAATTCTGAAGAAGTCAAAATCATCCAAGAAGTTTTGGGAGATTTTCCAATGGTTGGTTTTTTTGCCAATGGTGAGATTTATTATCAACGCTTATATGGCTATACGGGTATTTTAACCTTATTTTTTTGAGAATGCTTTCTCTTCAAAAACATAAACCGGCTAAGTAATGAAGCATCAGTTTTAATACTTTTCGAGGCTAAAGTTTTTTCTTTAAAAAAACTTTAGCCTCGAATGGAGTCCAACGCTTTAGCTTTGGCGATGACAAAATGACTAGTGCTGGAGGGCGGAAATCTTCAGGCCATCGATAAATCCGATTTTTTCAAAAAATCGGATTTCTTTGCCTTTAAAATGGTCTGGGAATTTCAGCCCTCCTGTACTAGCAAAAGCATTGAACTCCATCATATCCGATTTCTGCTTCAGTACATACATTATGTTTGCTTTTTCAACTCAAACACACCTGCTTGTAAATGGATAAGAATCTATGCGTCTCTCACGTTTATTTGTAGATAAACCACTTGCTGTTGGACAAGCAATCATTTTGCCCAAAGAATCTGCTCATTATCTTTTAAATGTGCTACGTTTGCGCGTTGGGAGAGAGGTGAACTTATTTAATGGAAAAGGCGGTGAATATGTGGCGCGTTTAATAGCAGCGACTAAAAAAAAGGCAGAGTTGCAAGTCGATGAATATAAAAACATTGAACGAGAATCGCCCTTGCCACTGATTTTAGTACAAGCCATTTCTCGCCCTGAACATTTTAATTATACCTTACAAAAATCAGTAGAATTAGGCGTTCAACGCATTGTACCGGTTATTACAGAACGTAGCCCTCCTCTTGATCAGACGAAAATCAGTAAGCGTGAACAACATTGGCGCAAAATCATTATCAGTGCTTGTGAGCAATGTGGCAGAAATCGTTTACCACAGCTAGAAGAGGTGTTACCACTTCATATTTGGTTAGCTAAAAAACCACAACAGGGCATTGTTTTATCTCCTCTCGGAGAACATTGTCTTTCTGATGCGCTTAAACGAGAAAATACTCTGTCGCCCAGGGCTTCTGTAACAGTGTTAATCGGGGCAGAAGGGGGGTTAAGTGAGGCGGAAATACAGCAAGCGATACAAGCCGGTTATTTAGATATTCGTTTAGGTTCTCGTATATTACGCACTGAAACCGCAGCCGTGACGGTATTGGCGATATGTCAAGCATTGGCTGGTGATTTCATGGTGAATGGTGAATGATTTTCGAGGTTTTCGTTTTTTGAAGAAAAACGAAAACCTCGATTCGCCATGGCTTAACTTAATGGCATTGAGGTTGAAGCTGGGGTGGTGAAAATTCGTTTAACAAAAAGTTGAATCTCATTCATTTATAATGAATATTATGTTAAAAAACAATGATTTACATTTTTACTTTTTTTTCATTCACCATTCTAGCTGCACCCCCTTGTGGTTGCCCTGAGTACAAAAAAACTTGATAGTCGAGAAATAGGAAAAGACAATAGTGCATTGTCAATTTGAATTTGTCTGGTGAAAGAAAAAGACCTGACAGGTTTCCAAAACCTGTCAGGTCTAAAGCTACCCGTCAAAATTAGCTTGACAATGTAATAGGCTCATCTGGCAAATTGAAGTGAGAGATCACGAAATGCCTTAGATATTGAATGGAGTACAACGCTCCTTTCTTGTTCTGTTTCTGCTAATTTCCAGTCAATGCTGAATTTTTCAGATAGCCTAACCAGCGCGATATTTTTTCGATGTGCTTTATCTCTTAGAAGGCTAAAATTAAAAATCGCATCTAGCCCAGAAGAAACGAGTACCGCGCTTCCCAGAGCCATTGTTATTTCTGGCGAAGCGAAACAGCCTGCTTCTGTGAGAGAAGGGGCAGCTAAATTAAGCGTTATGAGGGCTGAACCGACTGGTTGTATAATTTTTGTCGCAAAGAAAAGAACCGTTGCCAGCCATTCGTATAGAGTTGTCTTATTCGCTTCGGCAATAATCCGGTTCCTCAATTCATGGTTTATTTCTTTCACTTTATTTTCCTTTTACTACAATCGAAATAGGGCAATCACAAAGGATTGCTCCAAAATACGCCCAAAGCTAAAGCGTTGAACTCCAATAAACGCCCAAAGTTAATGTTGGATACCAATAAACGCCCAAAGTTAATGTTGGATACCAATAAACGCCCAAAGTTAATGTTGGATACCAATAAACGCCCAAAGTTAATGTTGGATACCAATAAACGCTCAAAGCTCCACTAGACAAGATGAGTTCGGATTTAAGGTTTTATCCTAAAACCGTCTTTTTTGACTTTTGCCCTTCCAATCTCGAATTGTTGAGCATAATAGTCAGATACTTTTTTAGGATCGAACGTTAGGAAAGTGCCGCCCGATTCAAAATGTTGAGTAAATACCTTTCCAACGGCATAAGTGGAAGCACCGCCAAAGACGGACATACTCGCCATGCCCGTCAGTTGTCCATAAATTGGTATGGTTTTTACCCAACTGAAAACATTGCCGGAAAACGATACGGGAACACATCCACCTAGCAACGCCGTTATCAACGACTTTCCACGATGTTGTGAAAAATCAATATCATATAGATCAGCTAAACTGCGTAGCATGTCTATTTGGATGCCTGATAATACAACCAGATCAACATAAGGAAAAGGCACTAAGCCTACAAAGACTGAGCCAACGGTATGTCTTTTGACTATTTTTTCAGCCTTATCTGTTTTCGTTTTTATCTGTGCCATTTAACACTTTCCTCCATAAACGATTGACAGGTTTTTAAAGTCTGTCAGCTCTTATCGAAGTCTATTCAGATTGTAGGGTGGGCAAGGTCTTTTTGGTGCAGCGGCGATATGCTGCAAGATGGTAGGCCATAAGGCACTACCATTAAGTTTTCGAGGTTTGAGTTTTTTTTTCAAAAAAACTCAAACCTCGAAAGGAATATTTATTGGAATCCAAACCTTCAGATTTGGATTAAAATATCAAACACTTCCAAATCTAAAGGTTTGGA
>JAGLHR010000411.1 GCA_023143415.1 Thiomargarita sp.
GTCTGCTAAAGCAGACTGAATCGTTTAGCTGGCTTTAGCCTGCTTAAGCTTTTAGCCTTGAGATTTATCTCAAGGCTCAGATACGACTTAATTGATTCAATTAATTATCGACGATGACTAATAAAAAGGACTATAATTTTATTTATTATACTCTTTTTGTTTGTAAAATACAAGTGTTAAAATTTGAATATTAATCAATATTTAAAAAAATATATTATATTTCAATTAGTTATATAACTTACCTTTCAACATCAACTGCTCCTTTTTTTGCCGATAAAATATTTATTTGCAAATGATTCTCATTTTTAATACAATAGCCCCACCTTCAATTCTAATTGATAATGATTCTCATTTGCGATTAAATGAATTTGGAGAGAAAACGAAAACCTCGAAACTAACTGATGAAGAAAAATTATGTTAAGTGAAAAATTAGTTGAACGTTTGAATCACCAGGTAAACCTAGAATATTATTCCGCAAATTTATATTTGCAAATGAGTTCTTGGTGCGAACTCAAAAGTCTGCAAGGCTGTGCCCAATTTTTGCGGCAACATGCTGATGAAGAAATGCAGCATATGCACCACCTGTTTAGATACATCAACGAAACAGGCAATATGGCGGTACTTGGTGAAATCAAAGCACCACCCACTGAATATAAGTCTGTTGTCGATGTGTTTCAGCAGACTTATGAACATGAGTGCTACATTACCAAGGAGATAAATAACTTGGTTCACTTAACTCTGGAAGAATCGGATTATTCCACGCATCACTTTCTGCAATGGTACGTTGCCGAACAGCATGAAGAAGAACATCTGTTCCATTCCATTATCCAGAAGATTGAACTGATTACTGAGGGTAGTAGCAATAAGCGGTTGTTTATTATGGACAAAGCGATCCAGCAAATGGCAAAGAAGCAACGAAGATTGGTTAAAAAACGCCGCAAACTGAGTTGAGTGTAGTGACACGATCTATTTCAACCATTGCTTTTAGCTAATGCTTGAATGGAAACGGTTAATTAGAAATCCGATTTTTTGAAAAAATCGGATTTCTTTAATTTCACCTATTATGAGGATATTTTTATGAGCTCTAATTGTGCTCGAAAAACGATTTCTATCAAACCTATCAAATTGGCTAATGAACAACATGAGTCCAATAATAAACATGCTTGTTCTGGTCAATGTGAAAATTGTCCCAGATGTTCATCCAATAAGAATAAAAAGAATTAGATTATGCCAAAAATCCGATTTTTTGAAAAAAATCGGATTCCTTTATAACCACTATCATCTTGATTAATATGAATTTACTAATAAATCGGCAACAACAGCGTACCAAATTACACCAATTGGCTACACATTTTCATTGTAGTGTCGTTGGTACTTGTCTGACTTTAGATGAATTGCGAAAAATGGCTCGCCAGTTAAAATTTTCCATCAACTCAATTTCAAGTGATCATGATTTGCACCACATTTTTGTGGTGATTGCGAGTGAATCATCTTATGAAAATCGGCGGCTTCAAAAATATCTTGATAAAAAGTACCAAGCTGTCATTCGGCAATTTGCTAAAATACGCAATGGTGAAGTTTTAAAAACGCGCTGGCAAGAAGCCCTTAAAAGTGGCGAAGTGGCTGGTGCCTATTGGGCTATGGTAACACACCCGATTATTTCTGAAGAATTGCTGGATGAAATCTATGGTGAAATACATATGCTCTCACACTTATCAGGTGCTTCTATTCGTGTAGATATGTTGGAACTTAGCCAATTACAGCAGCAAAATAAAGAATTAAAAAGGCAGGTTTTCGATCTGCGTATCAATACCCAAAAGCGTTTAAAAGAAAAAGATGAGATGATTCGTGTATTAAATAACCGTTTAAGAACGGCGGAGGTAACCGAAAATCAGTTACAGTGTGTTCAAGCGCAATTAGAAGATTATGAAAAAGAACATTTTGTAGAAAAACTCCAGAAAAAAAATAGGGAGTTTGCCACTCAATTGACGATTGAACAAAAACAGGCGAAATGCCTTGAAAAATGGGGGAAACAGTGGAAATCTTATGCCCAATTTTCCGACGTTCGTCATTTGAATTTAGAAGAAGTATTAGAGCAAACTTGCCAAGAACGTGATAATTTAGAAACCAGTTTATCTCATCTATTAAACACGAAATGTTCGGAATGTTCAGAATGTAAAAACTGCCCTAATTTATGTGGTCGTTCTATTCTCTTTGTCGGTGGTAGAAAAAATTTGTCTCGCCATTTCAATCATTTAGTTGAACAATATAACGGTAATTTTATTTATCACGATGGTGGGCGCGAAGAAAGTCATTGTAAATTGGAATCAAATCTTTGTCAGGCAGATGCGGTATTATGTCCATTGGATTGTATCAGCCACGATGCGATGAACAAAGTCAAACGCTATTGTAAACACAATGCCAAGCAGTTGGTGATGATGCCACGCGCCAGTTTATCTGCCTTTGTCAATGGCTTGAATGAGGTTGCTAATTTGTGAATTTATTTTTCTGAAGTTCTATAGACAGCTAGTACATTGTCAAGGTTATTTTGACAGGTAGTGTTAGACCTGACAGGTTTTGGAAACCTGTCAGGTCTTTTTTTATCACCAGACAAATTCAAATTGACAATGTACTAGAACTCAGTTGGTTAAACGTATCGTTACAGAAAAAGGTCTTCATTTTATTGATGTCACTACTTCATTTCATGGCACAAACGCTTTGAATTATAAAATTTATGCCATAGATTCTCATCCAAACGAAAAATAAAATTTTTGCTGATACAATATACAACTAATGCGAATTAAGAGTTGAATTTTTAAAAAAATGGAGTACAACGCTTCAGCTTTGTTCTTTGGAGTACAAC
>JAGLHR010000412.1 GCA_023143415.1 Thiomargarita sp.
TCCTCGTCATCAATTCTCGTGGAACGTTTTTTCAAATCCGTCTGTTTATATAAAAATCAATTAAAAAATCAATAAGTTACAAGGAGATTTTATTGTCCGGCACAAAGATAATCAATAGAGAAAAAATGATGAATTTTTTTTTCAAAACACTCATAGAAACGATGTTTTTTACCCTCATCACATTGACGCAGACGGTGTTTGCTCAAGGGGAAAATGCCATCAAATTTGAACATCTAAACGTCGAAGACGGGCTGCCCAGTAATTTCACCAGCAGTGTTGTCCAAGATGATCAAGGCTTTATGTGGTTTGCAACTAAAAATGGCCTGGCCAAATATGATG
The DNA here is from genome assembly GCA_023143415.1 of Thiomargarita sp. Classification (GTDB taxonomy): domain Bacteria; phylum Pseudomonadota; class Gammaproteobacteria; order Beggiatoales; family Beggiatoaceae; genus QNES01. The sequence continues at coordinate 340 of JAGLHR010000412.1, forward strand.
GTGCTGAATTTACCGTTTATAAACATGAACCCGATAATCCGAACAGCCTTAGTAATAATTATGTTTGGTCTATTTTGAAAGATCATAATGGCATATTATGGGTAAGTACTTTTGGCGGGGGAGCCAATAAATTTGATCCAGTGAGCGAAACCTTTACCCGTTACCAACATGACGAAAAAAATCCCAACAGCTTGATTAGTAACATTGTTCGGTCCATTTATGAAGACAAAACAGGGATATTGTGGATGACGACTAATGCGGGTTTTAGCCGATTTTACCCAAATAATGGCACATTTGTCAATTATCAGCACGACGAAAACGATCCAAATAGTTTGAGTGAAAATGACATCTATTCTCTTTATCAAGATGATAACGGGATATTATGGATCGGCACCTATGGTGGCGGCTTGAATAAATTTGATCCAAAAACAGAAACCTTTATCCATTATCAGCATGACGAGAATAACCTCAATAGTTTAGCTAATGATTCTATTTGGAAGGTTTATGGGAATAATGAAGGGATATGGGTGGCGACTGAAGGCGGGCTTGATCACTATGATCCTAACAGCGACAGGTTTACCCATTATCAACATAAAACCAATCCCGACAGTTTGAGCATTGATTCAGTGATTTCCATTTATGAAGATCGCAAAGGAATACTGTGGATAGGCACAATAGGTGGCGGGTTAAACAAATTTGATCGGCTCAATAACCGGTTTATCCGTTACAAAAATGAAACCAGCAATCCAAATAGTCTGAGTAATAATACCGTTATTGGTATTAATGAAGACACTAACGGTGCATTGTGGATTACAACCGAAAATGGGGTAAACAAATATGATCAAGGCAGTGATCGTTTCGCACATTATTACCATAATCCGCTCCAGAAAAATGGCTTGAATAACAACCAAATCGGTGCTATCCATGAGGATAAAAACGGTATCCTTTGGATTGGTACCAAAGGAGGCGGACTGAACAAATTTGATCAGCAAAACGGCACCTTTATTCATTATCAGCATGATGATAATAATCCACATAGTATTAGTCACAATAATATTACCGCTATTCACTCCGATAACACTGGCGCGTTATGGATTGGTATGGAAAGCGGGCTGCTCAATCGGTTTGATCCTGAAACTGAAACATTTATCCATTATCCAACTGAACCGAATGATCCTAATAAATTAAACGGTGGTACGATATGGGATATTGATGTTGATTTGACGGGTAACGTTTGGATTGCTTATATCGGTGCTGGTTTAGAACAGTTTAATCCAAAAGACAAAACCGTAGTGCATTATGGATTTGATGAAAATAATCCCGATAGTCTTACGAGTAACTGGCTTTCTGTTGTGAAAGTGGATTCTTCTGGATTGGTGTGGATTGGCATGGATGAAGTTGGAGCAAGCCGATTTGACCCGGTGAATAAAACGTTTACCCACTATAGAGCAGATGACAAGAGTGCTCATAGTTTAAGCAGTGATGTTGTTAGTACGATTTTTGAAGATCGCAAGGGTACGATATGGATTGGTACTTATGACGGTTTAAACCGATTTAATCCTTCAAATCAAACATTCACGATATATCAAGCCAAACACGGTTTAGCGGGTAATAGTGTCGCTGGCATTTTAGAAGATAATCAAGGCTATCTTTGGATTAGTACGAATAAGGGATTATCCAAGTTTAACCCGCAAACTGAAACCTTTCGCAATTATGACAAGCATGATGGTTTGCAAGGCAATCTATTTTTGCCGCGTTCCGCCTATAAAAGTGCGACGGGCGAACTATTTTTCGGGGGTATCAATGGCTTTAATGCCTTTTATCCAGATAAATTGGTTGACAATCAAACCATTCCGCCAGTATTTTTAACTGATTTTCAACTGTTTAATAAACCGGTATCTATTGGTAAAGATTCCCCTTTGCAAAAACAGATTAATTTCGCCGAAAAGATAACGCTGTCTTATAAGCAATCTGTGTTTAGTTTTGAATTTGCTGCTTTAAATTATCGCGCTTCTGCAAAAAACCAATATGCCTACAAGATGGAAGGCTTTGATAAAGAATGGACTTATGTTGATAGTCATCGGCGGTTTGCCACCTATACCAATTTAGATACCGGCAAATATACCTTTCGAGTGAAAGCCTCTAACAATGACGGTTTGTGGAATGAAACCGGCGCCTCAATCCAAATCATCATATTGCCCCCTTGGTGGCAAACTTGGTGGGCTTATATCCTTTATGTCTTGGCTATTTTAGGTAGCATTATCACTTTCTTCATCATACAACAAAGAAAATTAAAATATACCCGCGTTTTTAATGAACGCCTACAAAAATTAAATGAACGTTTGCAAGAATCGGATAAACTCAAAGATGAATTTTTAGCCAATACTTCCCATGAACTTCGCACCCCGCTTAATGGGATTATTGGTCTGACTGAATCCTTAATTGACGGTGCCACCGGCGAATTACCTGACAAAACCAAGGCGAATCTCACCATGATTATGGGGAGTGCTAAACGCTTAGCTAACTTAGTGAATGAGATTCTGGACTTTTCTAAACTAAGACATCAAGAATTGGAGTTGCAACTGAAACCGATTGGATTACGGGAAATCGTTGAAATTGTGCTCACACTGAGCCAATCACTCATTCGGAATAAATCGGTGCAATTGATTAATGCGATTTCGCCTGATTGTCCGCCTGCCAATGCAGACGAAAACCGTTTGCAACAAATATTGCATAATCTGCTTGGCAACGCGATTAAATTCACTGAAAATGGAGAAATAGAAATCTCTGCTCAAGTGGTGAATCAGCATTTTGAAGTCATTATTTCTGATACTGGCATTGGTATTGAAGAAAATAAATTCAGCCGCATATTTGAATCCTTTGAACAAGCGGAAGGTTCAACAGCGAGAAAATATGGTGGCACAGGTTTAGGTTTAGCGATGACTAAGCAGTTAGTTCAATTGCATGGTGGCGAAATTTGGGTTAAATCACAAATTGGAGTGGGTTCACAGTTTATATTCACTTTGCCTATCGCTAAATCGTTAGCAAAACCACTACACTCTGACAACGCCAAAGAATTCTCTTTATTAAAAGAACCGATTGAACTTATTATGCCCGTTCATAATGAAGGCTCATTTACCATTTTAATAGTTGATGATGAACCCGTTAATATTCAAGTTTTAATCAATCATTTATCATTACATAATTACAATCTCATACAAGCCAGCTCTGGGATAGAGGCTTGCAGATTAATTGAAGAAGGGACTAAACTAGATTTAGTTTTATTAGATGTGATGATGCCGCAGATGACGGGTTATGAAGCAGTACAAAAAATTCGCAAGCGTTTTTCAGCCAATGAATTGCCCATTTTAATGTTGACGGCTAAAAATCAAATCTCTGATATAGTAACCGGTTTTGAAGTGGGTGCAAACGACTATTTAACTAAACCCATTTCTAAGAGTGAATTATTAGCCAGAGTGAAAACGCACTTAAAATTACATGAGTTAAATAGAGCATATAGTCGTTTTGTGCCGCATGAATTTCTTAAATTTCTAAACAAGGAAAGTATTATTGATATTCAATTAGGAGATCAGGTTGAAAAAGAAATGACTATTCTATTTTCTGATATTCGTGATTTTACCTCAATTTCAGAAAAAATGACCCCGCAAGACAATTTTGATTATCTCAATGCTTACTTAGGCCAAATGGCTCCAATTATTAAACAATATCAAGGGTTTATTGATAAGTACATCGGTGATGCCATTATGGCTTTATTTCCGACCAGTGTCGATAATGCCCTCAAAGGCGCAATTGCGATGCTAAAAACACTGGCGAAATATAACAAAATTTTGCAATATACCGAATTTGACACAATACACATTGGTATTGGGCTTCATACTGGAAAGTTGATGTTGGGTACGGTTGGGGGACAAAATCGTATGGATAGTACCGTGATTTCTGATGCCGTCAACTTAGCTTCTCGCATTGAGGGTTTGACAAAAATATACCATACGCCTTTGTTAATCACAGAAAATACCTACCAGCAATTAACCGATCCAAGTCAATATCAGATTCGCATCATTGACCGGGTTACAGTCAAAGGTAAAACTGAACTGGTAACGATTTATGAAGTTTTTGATACCCAAGAATCGGTTCAAGTTGAACTTAAATCAACGACTTTAGCCGATTTTGAACAAGGTTTTCACTATTTTCATGACGGACAATTTGAACCTGCCCAAAAAACGTTTGAAAAAGTCTTGCAAGTGAACAGTGATGATAAAGCCGCACAGATTTACGTCGAAAGTTGTCGAAAAGTCTTAGGCATCATCATGCCAAAACAACTTGTCATTCTTGTTGTTGATGATATGCCGATTAATCTAAAGCTATTGTTAAATATTCTCAAAAAACACCACTTTAAAGTGTTAATTGCCAAAGATGGAGAAAAAGCCCTTCAAATGGTTATACTGAGAAACCCCCATTTAATTTTGTTAGATGTGATGATGCCGGGAATGAATGGTTTTGAAGTTTGTCGGCGACTCAAAGAAAATACAAAAACTCAGGATATTCCGGTGGTTTTTATGACCGCACTTTCCGATACTGATGATAAAATCAAAGGATTTCAATTAGGGGCAGTCGATTACGTTACTAAACCTTTTGAACCAGAAGAAGTTCTGTCACGCATAAGAACCCATTTAACGCTTTATTGTTTACAACAACAAGTTCAGACGAGAAATGTGGAATTAGAAACTCAAAATCTGCAACTCAAGAAGAAAATTAATGCTTTAGCAACGCAGACTGCTTTTGGTATATAGTTTTTCAGATATTTCACCGAAAAAAAACCCAGTTTCTGCCAGAAACGGGGTTTATGAAATTTGCAACTCAATCCGTTTAAACCCCTGCTTCATCCACCGCAAATACACGAAACCCCTGATTACCAAAACAATCACAAACTGCGAAATTCGCGCTTCTGGATATTCTTTTTTTAAGCCTTCCGCATAGCCTTTGATTTGCCGTAACTACTCAGGGCAACCACAAGGGATTGCCCCTACATTAATGGCACTTACTTAAGGATTATTGAACGCTGTAGTCATGTAGGGTGGGCAAAGTCCTTTTCTTGCCCACCTTCCTCATTAAAAAAGTGGTGGGCAACCACATTGCCCACCCTACATGGCTGGTAATTGCGAAACATATTTTTCCCAATAACCCCTAAACAGTTGCTCCAGATTCGGTTCATTGACAAAGCCCTGCATCATTTCAGCATAGCGAGTCGAAACATCAATATGGTGGATTTCATTCCACAAACAATTGACGCAGAGTCAAATTAGGCAATTTCAAATAAAAGTCATCGCGCAAAGTCAACAGGCCCAAATAGAAAAATGAAATGGGAAAAAAGCCATTTTCAAAGAATTGGATTCAAGGTTCAAGTTTTTGCGTGCAAAAACTTGAACCTCGAAAATTGAATTTTTCGACGAGAAGTCATGTAGGCCGTTGCGCCGTCCTTTGAGTGCAACGGCTTCCTCATTAAAAAAGTGCCACCAAAAAGACGGTGCAACGGCCTACATGGCTTTGAGTGCAACGGCTTCCTCATTAAAAAAGTGCACAAAAAGACGGTGCAACGGCCTACCTGACTTCGCGGAAACCCACGCTTCGCTTGCTAATTAGCAATAAGAATATTAACAATTTCAGTCAGTGTTTCATAAGCTTTGTGCGGAGTAACTGGTGATACTGTTTTGGAAGAACCTTTTCCATGAGCTATCCAGTTTCTATAGTTGTACACGACTTTTGCATTACCCGCTAATTGGATTTTATGTTTCAATAAACTCAATTTAAGAAAATTCAAAATTTCATCGGGTTGCCAAAATTCAACTTCCTTGTAGAAGTGAAGATACATTTCTCCAGCTAAGTCAGAAGGGGTCACATTTTTTAGTAACGCCGTACCTTTGTGTTGCAAATAATCTCTGAGAAAACGTTCAAAAGCAGCCCATAATGCGAGTACAAATAGGGCATCAGACTCATTTTTACTTTCCTCAATCAGACGTTCTGCATCAATAATCGTTTCAGTTTCGATATCGGTGCGCTGAAGTAACCTTTGTTTGGCTTTAGGTTCATTGGTTTTAATTGCTCTTTTGGCGATTCTAAAGCTATCTTGGGCTGTTTTATAAGCTTGCCAAATGGGTGGTAGCGGATTAGACAAACTCATAGTCACTCACCCAAGTAATCAGTTGAAGAAGCTTAGTTTTAGTTAGGAAATGAGGTGGCGTATTCAAACGCTGTTCTTCCCAATACCAACCATCAGTTTCAATACTGTCAGTTTCGTTTTTTCGCAGGTACAAAACATAGCCTTTATCTAACCAACCTTCTACTATAATTAATCCTTCTGCTCCCAACACCGAAGCACCGGTAGGTTTCATATCGGCTAACACTTCACCAGTATCGGTTTGAATTTCGAGTTGGGGAACCGAGTAACGTCCTAAAACTTCTTGAATTTCAATCTCGGTATTTTTTAAACGGAGTGGTTCCGATTGTAACCAATCACTAATATCGGTGTAAAGTTGAGTGACGTGTTGTAAGTAAATCTGCTTTTGAGTTTCAGCCTGCTCTGAACCATATATCATCGCATTCATATTGCAACCTCTTATAAGTATTTTTTTCTCATTCCCACGCGCCAGCGCGCCAGCGTCGAGTTTTTTTCTCCAATCTCAATCAAACCCCTATAGTTATCCATATCAATTTCGCTCCAAACCTTCAAGGTTTTAAAAACATTGAAGGTTTCACGACGGGATAAAAATTTTCTGGAGAACTCTACAATACAACAAATTCCGTATTTCCCGCAAAGCCACAGACAACATGGACAAATCGGGTTTTTTGGCTTAAATCAGATAAGACTTGTTGGCAGCGTTCTATTCGGGGGTTTTTCGTTTCCATCCCTATGTCAATTTGTGCGTCGGGGGTCAGATTGTTTGTAAAACAACAGTGGTGAGTTGACGATGTGTACGATATAATTCATCGCGGAGTCAGGTAGGGTGTTGCACACGTAATTTTGTGTGCAGGGAGGCATTTTATTAATACATGAATTTGTGGATAATGTTTTGCCGTTGCACCAAAGTTGCCCACCCTACCTGACTAATTTTTCCGCCATATCTTCGTCCAATTTTTTAATGAACGAATCAATTTCAGTTTTTTCAGTTTTTTAGGTAATTTCATAAATAGATACTCTGAGTTAGGCCATTAATAACTCTGGGTCTCTTGTTCAGTTTAATATTATTTTGTAGAATGGACTCACTAAAAAAAGTGGGCTGAGTGATAATGCCTGCTATTTTTAGTATTTTGGAATTATACAATATTTAGGGGTACTTTTTCAAAATGGCATAAAAAAATAACCCATTTGCTCAAACTTGCCTGAATTTATATGGCTATAGGTATGAATTATAAAGGCAAATTTGCCAGTGAATGATAAGTTAGGCGACAATACGTCCAGCGTCTAGCTTATTTCAATTAATCGGGCGTTGAAAAAGTCATGTAGGGTGGACAAAGTCCTTTTCTTGCCCACCTTCCTCATTAAAAATGTGCCGTTGCACCCACATTGCCCACCCTACATGGCTAATTTAGCTGGCTTTAGCCTGCTTTAGCTGTCAGCCTTGAAATTGATTTCAAAGCTGAGTCGTTACGAAAATTCTTGAATTGTGAAAATTCTGAGATCGAGGCTAAAGTTTTTTGCAAAAAAACTTTAGCCTCGATCAAACAATAAAAAATGTCCTGTACAAAGCTCTTTTATTTAACTATTTAGCATAGCCCGCTTATCGTGATTATTATATATACCGATAATGGGAAAACAATATGCTCACACAAATGAGGTTTTTCAAATGAAATTTTTTAGAAGATTCCGATGGTTTATTTTCTTGGTGCCATTTTTGGCAACAATAGTAGGTTGTAATACTACTTTTGAGTTTGAAAATACAACTGAAATAGATCCTTCTTGTGGAAATCTGAAATCAACCACAAAATTTAAATATAAACATAAAGAAGGGTCTTCTCTTTTTGCTGTTGAAAGCGGTGATCCGTCTATTGTTTTTATGGGGTTTGCTTTTTCAAACGTAACGTTGACCACCCTGGCTATTGATGTTAATGATGAACTTATAGATGTAGAAACAGAATTTGCGAAAAACATTGATCCTGCGATTGTACAACAAATGGATTCAATGACCCAGCAAAATATCAACCGAGCTTTGGTAGTGATGCCGATTGACATGGATGGTTTCATTTCTGGTCTGGATATTGATGATTTACCAGAAATGGGGTTTACACCTTATTTTGCCGAAGGGTCCGTTATGGAGGACTTGGTAATGGCTCTTGTTTACAAAATGGAAGGCGAATCTGAATTTTCAGTAATCCCTATAGAACCTCAAGAAGATAGTCAAGCACTTTCTTTTGGAAGGGCTGCGTTAAGTTTACAAAGCTGTGAACCTCCTCCTCCTCCTCCAGGACCGCCATTCCCCGTGAATTTAGCTGTCAGGCTAATTGATTTCACAGCTACCGCTGAAGAAAAGGGTATTGTGTTAACTTGGTCAACGGGTATTGAGAGTGATAATGCGGGCTTCCGCTTATGGCGTGGTATCGCAAGTGAAGATGGCATAGACATCACCCTGTTCGGAGGGGATGAATTTGCTAACCCAACGGGATGTTATGAAGGTAAGTTGGTGACTATTGGACATGAAAAAGAAAGCGGGATAGAATCCTGTGAAACAAATCAATGCATAGAAGACAAATTGATAGCTATCGAAGAAGGAATTAATAGTCATGCGATCATTATGGCTAGAGGTTCCGAAAGAGAAGAAACCTGCTATTCCTACTTTGATACCAGTACAAACAATGAAGGTGGTATCTATCATTATTTGTTGGAAGACATTGATATGAATGGTGAAAGAACTTTTCATTGGGATAAGCTGGATTCTATCAGTGTAAGTGGACAATGAGACCATTAACACAAGAATAGCTGCAAAAATGACCAAAAACGGTTGTCTATTTTGAGTAATTAAAATTAAGATAGCTCCGTAGTTTCATGCTACGGGGCTATTTTTTTATCCAGTCATGTAGGGTGGGCAAAGTCCTTTTCTTGCCCACCTTCCTCATTAAAAAAGTGGTGGGCAACCACGTTGCCCACCCTACATGAGTTTAGCCTCGAATGTACTCAGTGATGTAGGGTGGGTAGGAACGAAGTGGAAACCCACAATTTTTCAACTGATGAACATTAGAATGGCGATG
>JAGLHR010000413.1 GCA_023143415.1 Thiomargarita sp.
ATATACAATCCTTGTAGTTACTGTTTGTCAAACGAAAAACTTGATGTTTTATCAAAATGAACCTGTTTTTTTTAAAAAACTATACTATACTAATTATAAGGCAGTTTTTTAAAGAAGCATTTGAAACAATTTAAAAATAATTCTTTCACAATAAACCTGTTTTTTTAAAAAAACTATACTATACTAATTATAAGAAACAAATTTTTCAACCATATTCTATTATCTTAAAAGGGTTTAAAAAATGAAAAAAACCACATTATCCATTGCCATTAGCCTTGCGTTGCTTGGCGGAAATGCAATCGTAGCTGTTGAAGCGAATGAAGCAAACTCCTTAATAACAACTCAAACAACAACTCAAGTTAAGAAGGCGGAAAAGCCGGAAACGCCTCCAAAAGCGGAAAAACCGGAGAAACCAGTAAAGGCGGAAAAGCCGGAAAAGCCTCCAAAAGCGGAAAAACCGGACAAAAAACCCAATAAGAAACTGAGCAAATTGGGTATCGAATCTGACGATATTCCAAACTTTGATCGCGACGATGTGGAAGCACTCACAGAAGAACAAGTTGCTGCCTTCGGAGAGGACGAATTTGCGAATTTGCCGCCTGATGCGATTGAATGGCTTACGCCAAAACAACTCAAGAAAGCGGAGAAAAAAGCCTTAAAGGGGTTGAAGAAAGCGCATATTGTTGAAATGCCGCCGATGTTGTTTACTGGCTTCACAGCAGAAACCTTGGGTGGGCTTGATGAAGAAGTTATTCAAGTCATTACTGAAGAACAGTTGGTAGAAATACCTGATGAAACCGCAGAAAATCTGCCTGAAGAAGATGCGGCTGATGTGTTGGCGAATCTGAATCCAGATATGCTGATCGGTGTATCACTTGAAAGTGATACTTCTCCAAAAGCGAAGAAAATCAAGAAGTTCATACCGCCTGGTTGGATAATCGGCAAGGGAAATATGTTAAAGCGTCCAGCAATGGCTGTTATAGCATTACCTGTTTTGGTATTACCAGAAAATTCCACAGCCGCCTGGAAAATCAGGAGCGTTGTTGATTTAAGGACTGGCTTCGGCATAGCGGGTAGCACCGGTGAAGGGGATAACACGGCATTGGAAGACATGAATGATTTAGTCGATGATGCAGGCTTTTCCGTTGAGCAAAACCCTGATAATGGCATTCTCGAAGTCACCACTGAACTAAGCGATCTTGAACTGGTATTTATGCCAGATCCCGATAGTATGCAACAAGCACCTGAAGGTACTGAACCTGGAATTAGTGTCAATGAAGAAGAACAATATGTTTTGACTCTTGAAGATGGGGAACAAATCTCGCTCAATCCAGCACCTGCTAATCCTGAAGAATTAGTGGACATTCTCCCTGAAGGTAGCGAAGTGGTAGTGGGCGAGAATGCAGAAACACGCATTACGATTGTTGAAGAAGAAACAACGAGCGAGGAAGATGCTCTTACACAGGTTATCATGGGTGCATTTGAGCCTATAATTAATCCCATGCCCCCAGAAGATGCTGAGGAAGTGTTAGAACCGGGTATTCATCTTGAAGGAGAACCGGGTGTTGATGAAAAGATGACGATAGTCTATGAAGATGGCTCATCCCAAGATGCGAATCCGACTATACAATCGCCAGATCAGTTTGAAGAAGTCGCTACTGATTTTGAGGGTGTAGAAGAAGTTACCGTCAAAGTGGATGGTACTATTAACGTTACACTTGAGAGCCAGGTTGATGTAGAATTAATACCTGTTTTTGATGTGACTCCTTACGACGGCGAAGATGAGATCACGCCTGAAGACGACATGACTGACGACAGCGCGACTGAAGAAGAGGCTGACGCAACGATTGAATTCAACCCAGATGGTACATTAACATTCGTCAATGAAGATGGTGATGCTCAAGATGTCTATATTGGAGAAATAACGGCGACTCCTGTTGACGAGACTCCTGTTGAAGAGCCTGAAGTTGAAGAACCTGAAGTTGAAGAACCTGAAGTTGAAGTGCCTGAAGTTGAAGAACCTGAAGTTGAAGAGACTGAAGTTGAAGAGACTGAAGTTGAAGAGGGTGAAAGCAATGTTGACTAGAATGATAACGAGGATGAGGACGAAGTTGAAATTGACAAGGATGACAATGAAAATGAGGATGAAGATGACAATGATGACAATGATGATGGATAGATAGATTGGTACTGATTTCGGGAATTGTTATTCCCGAAATAATTTTATCTTATTTACTGATGTTACGCAAGGTGTTTCCAAGTTCCACCGATTTCATCGGTGGCTATTCAGATTTCACCGCGTTGGGGTTAGTTTCAACCCTGAAGGGGTTAAACATGAATAGCCACCGATGAAATCGGTGGAATTTAG
>JAGLHR010000414.1 GCA_023143415.1 Thiomargarita sp.
TACCACCGAATTTTGATAGGATACGTTTTGTGGATAGTTTGCCAATCATCGCCCAACATTTTTTTCCACTCAAGCGTTAATTTTTGCGGCATAACGTGTTCAATAGTAATGTCACTATGGCTCACATTAACTGGTTCCTTATTTTGAAAAGCATCTAACCGTCCAAGCAAAAGCTTAGCTTTTTTACGACTTCTAGCAGTTCCATCGTATAACTTAACCGTTTTGAAAGCGTCAACGAATTTGGAATTTGCTGGGAATTCCTGTTTAGAAAGCTCTCTTTTCACGCCATCCACAAAATCATCGTACTGTGGTAACCTTCCATAAAGGTAAGGAAAAATTTTATTTAAGCCATGAGTTGGGACTTTACAAATAAAACGACGTACTAAAAAATTCTCCAGTAAATCAAGTATTTCAGTAAATTGATATTCCGAAATACCTTGTGGTTTCTCATAACCAGCATAAAGGTTTAACACAAAAGGATAAGCCACCGTAATTTCGATTTGATTTAACCGAAAAATACGTTCTCTAATCCCCGGATTTTTTTCTTTAACGGGGTAAAGCAATTTTTCATAGTAATTCGCAAATTTCGCCAAATCTTTTAATGAATTGACGACTTCATCTGAAGTTTTCAGTTTATCATTACGCTTTTTCAAGGTAAAATAAACTTCATTTTTTTTAACCATTGCACCATCTTTCATGGAATAATGGCGCATGTATTCGCTCAGATTATCACCCAATTTTTGTTGTATGGGCTGCCAATAAGCATCATAATGTTCTTGTACTAATTCTTCGTCAATTCGCATAAAGAAATAGTTACGAATCAAATCAGCCTGAGAAAGTTCCTCACCTTTAGCATTTAAGCTTTCAAAGATTTTATACGGATCATCCCCTTTATCTAATTCTAGGTGAACAACCCTTAGATTACGGGTGATAACTTGGGTTAACGTTTCAAGAGCAACTGTCGTTTTAGACACAAGCTTGCTAAAAAAGGAAAAAGCGTCTTTAATACGATTGTCAATGGTACATTCTTTACCACGTATGATTTGTTCAAAACAGGCTTCATCACCTTGTAACTTTGTGAGACGTAGTTTGATACTGCCATCACGGAAAGTATTGAGCAAATAGTCATGTTTAATTCCATCAGCCAATTCTGAAGTTAGAGCTTTTGATTCCGCTTCATTACGTATAATTGCCAATAACAAAAAAATAGTTGTCAGACGTTGTTGGCCATCAATCAATAGAAACTGATTAACTCGTTTATTTTCTTCTAATGGCATCGTCACAAAAGAACCAAAAAAATGGTTCTCGTTAAGCTCATTAGAAGAAGCTAAATCTATGAGATCATCCCATAGCGTTTGCCAATGCTTCTTCTCCCACACATAAGCACGTTGAAATAAAGGGACGACGTATTGTCTTTTCCCTTCGATTATTGATTCAATCTCTTTTTCGTCAGCCCTCATGGTATGTATGTTCTTTGGTTTTATAGTTGGTTAGTCAATTTCTAGATAATATAACACTTTTCGCTTTGATTAAATATAGAGCAAACATGCGTGTTTGCCCCGACGAGTGATGTCGTTGACGCAAGGGAAAAATGCTATATAGCATTTACCTTTTGAGTTAAGTACATCTTGAGTAGGGGCAATCCTTTATGGTTGCCCTATTTTTGTATTTAACTCAAACGAAAAACGCTATTATAACATTCATTCGTTGAGCATGATAGTCAGGTAGGGTGGGCAAAGTCCTTTTTCGTGCAACGGCTTCCTCATTAATGTGCCGTTGCACCAAAAAGACGTTGCCCACCCTACATGACTTGTTAAATTAATGCTTGGCACATATCAATTAGGAAGCTGCCATAACGCCCTGTAGTACATCTCATTTAGCTTGACAAACAGACGGGATAGCTGTAATACTTGGCATTATGAATACCGTAATTGAAACACCAACATTTCAAAAACAATCTGAAAAAATATGGTATGAAGATGAACGCTTAGATTTCATCAGCTGGATTGCAGTTAACCCTTTAGCTGGAGATGTCATTCCTAATGCTGAGGGTGCACGAAAAGTACGTTGGTCAATTAAAGGCAGTGGAAAACGTGGCGGTGCTCGAATCATTTATTTTAACCAA
>JAGLHR010000415.1 GCA_023143415.1 Thiomargarita sp.
GGTTGCCCTTTTTTTGTATTTCACCAAAACGAAAAACGCTATAAATACCCGAACTGCACAGGTATTTATAAAGCGAGAGCCTGTAAGTTGTTGGCATTTTGACGCACTGCTTGGCGTTTCGCATCATCCAAAGGGATTAAGCCCTTGTCGGTCAAATAGCCTTCTTCACCATAAGTAGCTTCACTGGTAAAAGCGGCAATGTACTCAGCAATACCCGGAACAATACCAACATGGGCTTTCTTCACGTAAAAATAGAGTGGACGAGAAATAGGATAATCCCCGGATGCAATACTTTCAAACTCAGCCTTTGCTCCATTAATAATAGAGCCTTGAATGATGTCGCTGTTTTGATCTAAAAAACTAAACCCAAATATGCCCATTGCGTTTGGATTAGCGACTAACTTCTGCACAATCAAATTATCGTTTTCACCGGCTTCAATATAGGCACCGTCTTCACGCACCCCATGACAGATCGCTTTATAGCGAGATTTGTCGGTTTTTTTCAAAGCCTTAATCCACTTAAATGTTTTACATCCACCTTCTAAAGCCAACTCCACGAAGGCATCTCGTGTACCTGACGTGGGTGGTGGACCTAATACCTCAATTTTTTTTGCCGGTAGTTTTGGATTGATCTCTTGCCACGTTTTGTAAGGATTATCAACCAATATTTCGCTGCCATCGGTTGCCGGTACGGATTTTGCCAATGCGAGAAAAATATCCCGCAGAGATAACTGCATTTGCGGTTTCGCCGTTGTGTTCGCTAACACAATACCGTCATAACCCACCAAAACTTCAACAATCTTTTTCACCCCATTTTTCTGACACTGGTTAAATTCAGATTTCTTCATACGACGCGAGGCATTAGTGATGTCTGGCGTGTTAATATCCACACCCGCACAAAATAACTTAATACCGCCGCCCGTACCAGTGGACTCAATTTTGGGTGTCTTAAATTTGGATGACTTACTAAATCGTTCAGCCACCACCGTTGCAAATGGATAAACGGTAGATGAGCCTACAATGTTAATCACATCACGCCCACTTGCCAGCACTAAACTGGGAGCAGTTAAGGTTAAGATTATGTACAAGCCTATTTTTTTCATATTTTCTCCAAATGAATTAAAAAATATCATTATCCAAGATAATAATGACAAATATATTAAGTCGATATGACAGTTTGATGACAAGGTTTAAATAAGGAATGTGCATGAAATAATTTAGACCATTGAATGTAGGTCGGGTTAGTGAAACGTAACTTGACATGATTTAGACAATTTCAGTCGGGTTACGCGACGCTAATCCGATCTACATGATAACCAGAAAAAAACAATCTCTTCGAGATCGAAATTGAAATCTCATCAAATCATCAACGTTGTTCTCGCTTCGCTCGTGCATAAAAAAAGCCCCAAGTCAAACGACTTGAGGCTTTAAGTTGGTTTTGGGGTTCGAGGTTTTAGTTTTCAAAAAAACTAAAACCTTGAAGGGTGTTTTGAGGTTTTAGCCTTTTGCCTGTCAGTTTTCCGTTGCACCAACGTTGCTCATCCACCCTGGCTGGTTATCTTCAAAACATTAAGAACTTTTATGTTTTTTTGGAATCGGATGAGACTCAAAAATAATTGCTTTTTCCAGATAAATACCTGAGATGCCAGATGAATAGACATATTTTACGGTATTTTTTACCTTAAAGGCTTGATTGATTTCCTCCACAAAAGGATCGGTGGTTTTTAAAATGATCGTTCGTGTAATGCTTTCCAAGATAGCTTGACTGAGGTGCTTATTGAATAACGTGACTAAATCAGTTAACGCCATTTTCAACGTTAAATTATCATACGCTGGTGTACTGACAATCAGATTCCAATAATCGTTCATTTCCGCATCAAAAGCTTTGAGCATCAACAATGAAAGCGAGCCTTTCTCTTGCTTGAAAATTTTAGTCATTTTACGGAATTCTTTTACCAATATTTCATTATCCATCGATAAACTCCATTAGGTTTATTACGCACCGCATTGAGTATTTCTTCGGCTTTGTTTTTTGAAATAGTTCCCTTGGGCTGATATCTCATTGAAGGAGACCAAGGTATTATTATAGACCAATTTGTATGCAGATCAGCATGAGCCAAACTTATCTTTTTTTGAAGTCCAGATAATAAGAGAAGTTGCTCAAAGTCATGAACGGCATAAGCTGATTTTAATCGACCAGAAGAGGGATATTCAGAAATATCTAATAACTTACAAATTCTGGCTTTTAATGCAAATTCAACGACATAACCACACACGTAAACCGCACCGTCATATAAACTAGCATCAAACAAGGTTTCCGCTTCTTTTAGTCGAAGTTTAGCAAGTTCTTTTAATTCGTTTCTAGTTGGCATAAAATATTCTAGAGTGATAGATAAATTGGAACGGGTATATCCTTGGGTTTAGAAGTCGATATTCATTTCACTGACACTGAATTAATCTTGATAAAAAGGCTTTAGGAAATAATAATCACGAATTTTCATTCGCAGACGAATTTCAACCGAAAATTCAGTATAACAAATTAACGCCATAAACAACCCATTAAACAATCCCTTCATTAAAATCTCATCATCAACGTTGTTCTCGCTTCGCTCGTGCATAAGCCCCAAGTAAAACGACTTGAGGCTTTAAGTTGGTTTTGGGGAAAAGGTGTTTTGAGATTTTATTGCCTATCAGTTATTGGTGCCATTGCATCCAAAAGACGTTGCCCTAAGTTGTACGACGCAGAGCGTCGAGGAAGGCATTCCCAAACGGAGTTTGGGAACGAGACAAAAACCGTTCGGCGGCATCAACACCTATCCGCTTTATCTGTGCGGTGTGCATCCCCGTTTCTATGCGGAGTATGGGTTCGGTGGTTGGCTCGTTGGCGTGGGCTGTTGTGATACTCAGAAAAGAGGTGAGTGCTAAAATCTTGAGGGTTTTTTGTTTGAACATGGTTTCGTTTCCTATTATGCGTTTTAAGATAATAACTACAAGGATTGTATATAAGATTCGATTCGAGGTTTTAGTTTTTTCTTCAAAAAACTAAAACCTCGAATAAAGTTTTTTGAAGAAAAACTTTAGCCTCGAATGGATTAAAAACGGTAAATCAATCCTGTTCAAAGGATAATATAAGGGCCAATATTTTTATATCAACCCCTTAAAATTCTTTTGACCAAGTTGGGCGTAAATTGAGTACAGCGAATTGGCGAAATAAACGAATTGGGAGAATTAGTCAATTGGTGTTCGAGGGGACAGTTTCAAAAAACTTTCGCCTCGAACTGAAAATGAGCGGATTTCGTCTTTGAAAGTCGTATTCGTTTATTTCGCCAATTCGTTGTACTTGACATATTCGTTTATTTCGCCAATTCGTTGTACTTGACGTATTCGTTTATTTCGCCAATTCGTTGTACTTGACTGATTAGCTAAGTAGGCCGTTGCACAGTCTTTTTCGTGCAACGGCATCTGAGGCCGACAGGCGTTGCACCAAAAGGACTGTGCAACGGCCTACAAACTGAACATCTATAGTTAGCGTTTTTAATCCTTTCTTATATACAATCCTTGTAGTTGTTTTTAAGACTTAGTAGACGTAGGCCGTTGCACAGTCTTTATCGTGCAACGGCAT
>JAGLHR010000416.1 GCA_023143415.1 Thiomargarita sp.
TTTTAAAGAAAAAACTTTAGCCTCGAATGCTTTCAGCCTTGAAATTGATTTCAAGGCTGAGTACAAAATGGGTTTTTTTTTAATTATCACTGATTTCATGCACTGCATCAAGACGGTGTCGCTTTTTGCAACCTTTCAAAAACTTCAGCCAAAATATTCCGCTTAATTGGCTTATTTATATAATCATCCATTCCCGCCGCAATACAACTTTCCCTATCTCCCCCCATTGCATGAGCAGTCATGGCAATAATAGTCAGACGATTTTGATTTAGCTTTTCTTCCCGTTGACGTATGGCTTTTGTCGCTTCCAATCCATCCATTACGGGCATCTGCATATCCATAAAAACAATATCATAAGTTTTAGCAGCAGTCATATTTACTGCTTCTTCACCATTATTAGCGACTTCAAGTTGTTGATAACCTAACTTTTTTAGCATTAAACGCACAACCTTTTGATTAGTCACGTTATCTTCAACTAATAGAATTTGCATGATACTTTGGTTGTTCTAAACATTTTCAGGTATTCAAAGTCATTTTGAGGCTAAAGTTTTCTTCAAAAAACTTTAGCCTCAAATGGAGTCCAACGCTTCAGCTTTGGGAATGTGATTTTGGAGTCCAACGCTTCAGCTTTGGACTCCAAAATTTTTAAAGCCAAACCTGACAGGTTTAGTTTTGTGTTTTATTAAATTTTCGTAACTACTCAGGGCAACCACAAGGGATTGCCCCTACGACATAAGAATATTGTAGGGGCAATCCTTATAATCAGGGCAACCACAAGGGATTGCCCCTACGACATAAGAATATTGTAGGGGCAATCTTTATAATCAGGGCAACCACAAGGGATTGCCCCTACGACATAAGAATATTGTAGGGGCAATCCTTTATGGTTGCCCTGAGTAGTTACAAATTTTCATTCCTAATTTAAAAACCTCTGAGGTTTAAAAGCGAGGAAAAATCAAATCCGGTCTTCTAAATCCACCGCATATATCTTAGGATAACGACCTTCGCATTCAGATACCCAAATTCTAACTCGCTGCTTGCTCAACTTTGCAGCCATTAGGATTGGCATGACAACTTTCATAAATTTATCATTGTCGATGGAATTAACACACCAATAGGATTGGCAAGAAGAACCCGCTCCAAATGTTGGTTTTCCTTCAAGAAAAACTTTAACGAGATTCTCGCCACGATTAATGTTAATTGTCTGAACAACCCCCGCATGAGTTGTAAAAACGATCATCTCTTGCGAAACAGATTTGGCGGCATTGAAATTGGCATTACCCGCTTGTGATGCTGTAATAGTTGTTGTACCTATTCCAGTCATCATCATCTTATCGTCCTTGACCGTTGCCACGAGAGGATTTGAACTCTTATAGCTAATGGGTAAATCCGAATCAGAAGTCGCCGTTAGCTTAAATTGTTCCACAAAAGGTTGATAACCCAAAGGCTTAAATGTAATGCTTTGTTCAGCCTTAGTAATGTTAAACTCCTGTGACACAGACGCAGCAGCCTTGTATTTCGCATTACCCTTTTGTGAAGCTGTCACTTGACAAAGCCCAAGTCCAATAAGTTTAAGCCGATTTCCTTTTCCTTTAAGATTAAACCGATTTCCTTTAAGATTAAGCCGATTTCCTTTTAAAAGGCGACAATGACCAGTCACGTTGAAACTGACAGGCAAACCAGACGATGCTTTGGCATGAATCGCAAAGGCTTTATGCGTAAAGCGCTTATCGGCTAAAGGAGCAAAGTGAATGCTTTGGTTCCCTTTACCAATATTGAAACTTGATACCTCTGTGGCGGCTTTATAATTAGCATTGCCTTCTTGTAAAACTGTGAGTTGACAATTCCCCACACCTGTCAATGTCACCTGATTACCCTTGAGACGGCAATTACCCGTTGCGCGACCACTGACAGGTAAACCTGATGATGCTTTTGCATAAACAGTAAAAGGCTTATCACCATAAGTTTTATTGGCTAAAGGGACAAAGCGAATGCTTTGATTCCCTTTGCTAATCTTGAAATCCCTTGACACCTTTTTGGCGGCTTTGTAATTAGCATTGCCTTCTTGTAAAGCCGTGAGTTGACAACTCCCCACACCTGTCAGTGTCACCTTATTTCCATTTAGACGGCAACTACCTGTTGCGCGACCACTGACGGGTAAACCTGATGAGGCTTGTGCATAAACCGTAAAGGACTTATTATCATAAGTCTTATTGGCTAAAGGAGCAAAGGTAATACTTTGAACCGCTTTGTCAATTTTGAATCGCCTTGATTCTGATGTCGGCTTATATTTCGCATCACCTTTTTGTAAAGCCATGATTTGACAACTCCCAGCACCCGTGATGGTGACTTGTTCACCTTGAACGGTACAAGGGTCACTGGCACGGAAGCTGACAGAAAGTTTAGACGACGCTTTTGCCTTAACAGTAAAGGGCTTATCGCCAAAAGTTTTGTTGTCTAAAGCCTCAAAATCAATGCTTTGGCTTATTTTAGCGTTGAAACGCCTTTTTACAGTCTTAGCAGGTTCATAATTCTTATCGCCTTCTTGTGAAACAGTGATTTGACAAATCGCCCTACCCGTGATGTTCACATAGTTATCCTTGAAAGTACAATTGCCAAGAGTACTGACTTGGATAGGAAGGCCAGACGACGTTTCAGCAATAATCGTCATAAAGGGTTGACCGCCAAAAGTCTGTTTTTCCAAAATTTTGAAGCTAATTCTTTGAGCCGCTTTGCTAATCTTAAAACTTTGAAGAACAGATTTAGCCGCCTCATAATTCGCATTGCCTTCTTGCGAAACGGTGATTTTACAACTTCCCGCTCCCGTGATGCTCAATTGTTTACCTTCAAAACGGCAATCACCACTCGCATGAGCGGTGACTAAAAGACCTGAAGAGGCTATTGCCTTTATCGCAAATGGCTCATCACCATAAGTTTTATCGGCTATAGCGGAAAAGGTAATGGTTTGAGCCGCTTTAGCAATCTTGAAGGTATGCTGATATTTCGCAGGGAAAGACTTGTAATTGGCATTGCCTGCTTGAGTAACCATGATTATACAACCCCCCGCACCCGTGATGCCCACTTGGTTATCTTTGAGACGACATTTACCCATAGCACGTCCCTGAACAGGCAAACCTGATGACGCTTGAGCAGAAATCGCAAAGGGCTCATCACCATAAGTCTTATTCATTAAACCTTCAACGCTAATGGTTTGGGTCGCCTTGTCAATCTCAAATGGCCTCAATACCGCTTTAGCGGCTTTGTAATTGGCATTCCCGTTTTGTGAAGCCGTGACTTGACAACTTCCCGCACCCGTGAGAGTCACCTGATTACCCTGAAGAGTACAATCGCCTTCGGCTTTGAAACTAACCGGTAACGACGCTACTGCATTGATTTTAAAAGGTTTATCCCCAAAAGTCTTATTGTTCAAGGCGTTGAAAATAATGCTTTGAGCCGCTTTATCAATTTTAAAATACCGAACAACCGCTTTAGCAACTTTGTGATTCACATCACCTTTTTGTGAAGCGGTGATTTGACAACGCCCTGCACCATTGAAATTCACTTGGTTTCCCTTGAGAGAACAATTGCCGGTCGCACTTAAATTCACAGGAAGACCCGATGAGGCTTTCGCTATGACAATAAAGGGTTCATCTCTATAAGTCTTATTGTCCAATGGCTTAAAAGTAATGCTTTGGCTCGCTTTTTCAATCATAAATTCCTTTGAAATCGCTTCAGCCGCATGATAATTCGCATTACCCTCTTGTGTCGCTGTTACTTGACAATTCCCAATCTGCTTAATGAAGACTTGTTCATCTTTAAGGTTGCAATCGCCAACGACACTCAACTTAATAGCAAGGCCAGAAGAGGCTTTGGGACTCACTTCAAAGGCTTTATCTCCAAAAGTCTTATTTTGCAATGGCCCGAACAGTATGAATTGAGAAGCTCTGCCAATCTTGAAAGTTCTCAATTCCATTTTAGCCGCCTTATAATTTGCATCGCCTTTTTGTGAAACTGAGATATTACAATTCCCAGCCCCTTCGATAGTAACCTTGTTATCCTCAACTTTACAACTACCGCTGGCATTGAAATGGATAGGTAGTCCAGAAGACGCTTTAGCATGAACCGCAAAGGGTTTATCACCAAAAGTCTTATCTGCTAAGGCTTTGAAAGAAATGCTTTGGCTCGCTTTACTAATGTTGAAATGCCTTTCAACCGCTTCGGCTACCTTGTAATTCACATCGCCTTTTTGTACAGCGGTGATTTGACAATGCCCTGCATCATTAATGATCACCCGATTGCCATTGAGAGAGCAATTGCCAATGGCATTTCCGTGAACAGGAAGACCTGATGATGCTGTTGCACTGATAATCAAAGGCTTATCACCAAAAGTCTTGTCTGCCAAGGGATTGAAAGTAATGCTTTGGCTCTTCTTATTAATGTTGATACGCTTTGTATCCTTTGTTGGCTTGTAATTCGCATTACCTTTTTGTAAAGCAGTGATTTGACAATTCCCCGCGCCCGTGATAGTCACTTGGTTTCCCTGAATGGTACATTGGTTATGGGCAAGGTAACTAACAGGTAGTTTAGACGACGCTTCTGCTTCAACAACAAAGGCTTTATCGCCAAAAGTCTTGCTGGACAAGGGCTGGAAAGTAATACTTTGGGTGGCTTTGTCAATATTAAAAATTCTCGTTACCCTTGTCGATTTATAATTGGCATTCCCGTTTTGTGAAGCCGTGACTTGACAATTCCCCGCGCCTTTTATGATCACTTGATGACCCTGAAGGCGACAATTGTCTAAGACATTGAAAATGACAGGCAGTTTAGACGACGCTTCAGCATTCACTGTAAAGGGTTTTTCACCAAAAGTCTTGCTAGGTAAGTGGCTAAAAGCAATACTTTGGCTCGCTTTATCAATCTTAAAACGTCTCCATTCCGCTTTAGCGGCCTTGTAATTCGGATTACCGTTTTGAGAAGCGGTGATTTGACAACTTCCCGCGCCAGTTATAGTGATACGGTTTCCCTGAATGGTACATTGGTCACGGGCAACGTAACTGACAGACAGTTTAGACTCAGCTTGAGCTTTCACCACAAATGGTTTATCACCATAAGTCTTATTGGGCAAATGCCTGATAGTAATGCTTTGGGCAGATTTGCCAATATCAAAACGTCTTTCCGCCTGTGCGGGTTTATAATTCACGTTGCCTTCTTGTGAAACAGTGATTTGACAACTCCCAGCACCATTGATATTGACTTGTTCACCCAAGATGCTGCAATTGCCCTTCGCTTTTGCACTGATAGGGAGTCCTGATGACGCTTCAGCATTTATCATAAAGGGTTTTTCACCAAAAATCTTATTAGGCAAATGGCTCAAAGAAATGGTTTGAATTGCTTTACCAATCTTAAAAGGGTGAGAAACAGATTTAGCGGCCTTATAATTTGCATCGCCTTCTTGCAAAATAGTCACCAGACAACTTCCTGCACCATTAATAGTCACCCGGTTTTTTTCATCAATGGAACAAACACCAGTGGTATTACCGTGAACAGGAAGACCTGATGATGCTGTCGCACTGACAATGAAAGGCTTCTCACGAAAAATTTTATCTGGTAAGGCATTAAAAGTAATACTTTGGCTTGCTTTACCAATCTTAAAACGCTCAGTTACTGTTGTCGCCTTGTAATTCATGTTGCCATTTTGTAATGCAGTGATTTGACAACTCCCTGCGCCCGTGATATTCACCTGATTATCCTGAATGGTACAATCGCCATTGGCTCTGTAACTGACAGGGATACCTGACGACGCATAAGCACTTATCGTAAAAGGTTTATCACCAAAAGTCTTATCAGCCAAGTCACTCAAATTAATACTTTGGGTCGCTTTGCCAATCTTAAAATGCTTCGATCCGATAGCCGCCTTATAATTCGCATCACCGTTTTGTAAAGCCGTGACTTGACAAATTCCCGCACTTTTAACAGTGATATTTTTATCCTCAATAGTGCAACTACCACTGACTGTAAATTTGACAGGCAAATCAGACGAGGCATTAGCAGAAATCGTAAAAGGCTTATCGCCATAAGTCTTATTGGGTAAAGAGCCAAAGGAAATGCTTTGGCTCGCCTTATCAATATTGAAACGGCTTGATTCCAGCCTAGCAGGCTTATAGTTCACATTGCCTTCTTGTGAAACCGTGATTTTACATCGCCCAGCACCAGTAATGATCACATTATTGCCCTTCAGAGTACAATTATGAACCGCCGTGAAACGGACAGGACGCCCCGATGTTGCAGTTGCTCTGATTAGAAAAGGCTTATCACCAAAAGTCTTATCGGTTAAATCATCAAAAGTAATATCCTGTGACGCTTTATCAATGTTGAAAGACCTCACTACAGGCTTCGCTGCCTTATAATTCACATCACCATTTTGTGACGCGGTAATTTTACAATGCCCAGCACCAGTGATGAACACCTGACTTCCCTTAATAGAACAATGACCACTCGCACTATTACTCACAAGAAGCCCTGATGAAGATATCGCACTCACAAAAAATGGCTTATCACCAAAAGTCTTATTAATTAAAGCACCAAAGGTAATGCTTTGTGTCGCCTTCTCAATCTTGAAACTCTGAACAACTGGCTTTGCGGTTTTGTAATTCGCATCGCCCTTTTGAAATGCAGTGAGTTTACAACTCCCCGCACCATTGATGAAAACCTGATTGCCCTTCAATGTGCAATTACCCATCGCACTACCACTGGGAATAAGCCCCGATGACGCTTTCACATTCACCACAAAAGGCTTATCACCAAAAGTCTTATTGGGTAAACTACCAAATGTAATGGTTTGTATTGCCTTCTCAATCTTGAAATGCTGAACAACTGGCATTGCGGCTTTGTAATTGGCATTACCGTTTTGTGAAGCCGTGAGTTGACAACCCCCTGCACCATTGATGAAAACCTGATTACCTTTCAATGTACAATTACCCGTCATAAAACCATTAATAGGAAGTCTCGAAGAGGCTGTTGCACTCACTGCGAAAGGCTTATCACCAAAAGTTTTATTAGGTAAAGTGCCAAATGTAATGGTTTGTGTCGCCTTCTCAATATTGAAACGCTGAACAACAGGCTTGGCAGCCTCGTAATTGGCATTACCATTTTGTAACGCCCTGATTTGACAAAGCCCTACACCATTTATGATCACTTGACGACCTTTGAGAGTGCAATTTCCAGTGCGACTCAAATTAATAGGCAGTTTAGACGATGCTTTAACACTAATCGTAAAAGGCTTACTGCCATAAATCTTATTATGCAAAGGCTTGAAAGTAATATGTTGGGCGGCTTTAGTAATATTAAAGTACCGAATAACATTAGGTGCAGCATTAAACTTCGCATTACCATTTTGTGAGGCAATCACCTTACAACTCCCAGCACCTGTTAATGTGATTTCAAAGTTTAATTTTTTTGAAGAATATCTTAAGCCTTGATTGTTATTAGGTGATATTTTGCACTCGCCCACGACATCAATCTTCGTCGATAAATCTGAAGAAGCCTTCGCATTGACAAAAAACGGACGATCACCATAACTCTTCAAAGGCAATGGTCTGAAAGTAATGGTTTGATTTATTTTACGCTTCTCATTCACCATTATTTGTAAGTTAGTGAACGTCGTCAGGGGAAAAGTATTATCATCCTTAGCTTCAATGTTAATACCATAAGTTTTTCCGCCCTGATGAGATTTTGGCGTAAAAGTAAAGAAACCCTCTGCTATTCGTCCCTCTACCCCAGTAAATGATGAATTATCGGGAAGACCAGTTGCGGTGAATATGACATTATCCCCATCAGGGTCACTCGCACGTATATAAGTGATCTCCAAAGTCTCGCCAACAGTCACTGACTGAGACAAACCACCTCCAATGGGATCAATCATGGGCGGCTTATTGGTAGCAGACATCACATTTACCATCATATCCCATTCAGAAGACGAGCCTGTACTGTCAATCGCGGCAACTTTAACCACATAAAGGCCATCCTTTAAATTGAACGTATTAGCAGATTTCATCGAAAGCAAACCAAGGCGAGGATGTAACTTGAAACCTGATATTTGCTTGGCACCATAAGTTCGCCGTGAAACATCTGTCAGAAGTTGGTAAGTGACATTGTCACCATCAGCATCATTAGCATTCACTTCAAACTTGAAATCAACCTGTTGATGTCTTGCAAGACGCACGACAGGACTTGAATTGAAAACGGGCGGCGAATTTGTCCTACCGTTCCAATTAACGGTTATTCCTACTCCCCAATTCGTATCGGTCTGGTTTTTGATGCGATGAACACGGCAGCAATTCTTATAGCGCAAAAAATAAAGGCCGCGCGGTAATTTTGATAAATCAATTCCAAACTTTGATTCCGCAACGGTAAAAGCAGGATCAGAGTTATCAGTGATAATCCGTTTAAAAGACTCAGATGTTAATAGACTTGACATTCTGTCAAGATCATCAGCCCTATATACTTCAAACTGAACTTCCTGATCTTGGAGATCATTCTTTTGCCATACACTAACAAATGTACCACTGAACTTACCATTTGCTGTTATTGAAGCAGAACTAAAACTTCCCCCCCGAAAATTGGAGGCATAAGCGGTACTACAAACCATTAGGAACGAACATCCTAATAGACTTAAAATACTTTTCAGGCGTAAACCTGACAAGCGAATATAACACTCTTTTAAAAAGGTCTTCACAAAAATACCTCCAATGAATAATTAATACTGTAGCGGTCATTTATCATCGACTTGAATTCTTACAACTTCGATAATATTAAGAATAGCTTAAACGTCAAATTAATCACTTCTTACAGAAAATTTCTGTTTAAATTATTGATTTAAATCATCATTTCTAGTTTGAATCAGAATGGGCAGAATTTAAGAATTAACAGAATTTAAAATCTCACAAATCAATTCGAGTCGATTTGATGTGATGTTTAATGTTCAAAAAAACTTTAGCATCGAAAGTTAATCATCAAAAAATTTGAACCTCGAAAACGAATTTGATTTTTAATTCTGAAAAAAATTCTGAAAATTCTGATTCTGACAATAACAGAATTTTTCTGTTTAAATTATTGATTTAAATCATCATTTCTAATTTTAATCAGAATAGGCAGAATTTTAAAATGACCAAATTCTTACTTTGTCAGTCAATGATAATTAATTTGATGATTGTCAATTCTGTCAATTCTGTCAATTCTAAAATTCTAATTCAAATAGTTTTTCGAGGTTTTAGTTTTTTTGAAAAAAAAACTAAAACCTCGAATCCCTACAAAGATAAGAATAATAAACATTATGTTAGCATAATCATTGCAAGTCAATTATGAAACATTGAAAAATAAAAAAACGAAAATATCTTTCGAGGTTTCCGTTTTTCTTCAAAAAACGGAAACCTCGAAATGATAAATAGCGAACATCAAAAAACTTTATTTTTTATATTTGAGCCTCTTGCAAAACTCGCTTTTTCGAGTTGAGATTTAGAAATCGAGGCTAAAGTTTTTTTGAAGAAAAAACTTTAGCCTCGATTCGATTTTTGAAAAAATCGGATTTCTTAAACATCGTGTGTTTCTTCGAGCTTAGAAATCCGATTTTTGAAAAAATCGGATTTCTTAAACATCGTGTGTTCAGAGTTTTGCAAGAACCTCATTTTAAAGTTTATTGTGGCATGAATGAATAAAAATTTCAAATCAATTAAATTATTAAATTATTAAATTATCAATTAAAAAATGACAACGAAACAATTAAAAAAAAAACAGCAGCACTCTATATTAATCATGGCAGGGGGAACAGGCGGACATGTCTTTCCAGCCCTAGCCATAGCTGATGCCTTACGAACACAAGACATTGCAGTCTGTTGGCTGGGGACGAGACGGGGTTTAGAAGCTCGTATTGTACCCGCCGCCAATATAGATATAGAATATATTAGTATAAATGGCTTACGTGGAAAAGGATGGCTCAGTTTATTAGTCGCCCCATTTAAAATGGCCTTAGCACTATGGCAATCTCTGCGCGTTTTACGTGCATTACGCCCGACAGCCGTTGTAGGTATGGGTGGATTTGTCACAGGGCCAGGCGGAGTAGCCGCATGGCTATTACGAATCCCTTTAATTATTCACGAACAAAATGCCATAGCAGGTTTAACTAACCGTTGGTTAGCACGAATAGCCACCACCGTGATGGAAGCCTTTCCCAATACCTTTCCAAAAGCGGTACATACAGGGAATCCACTACGCGCTAACATTTTAGCCTCCACGCCACAAATACCCAGGCATGTACATAAGCCCTTGCGCATATTAATCATTGGTGGTAGTTTAGGGGCAAAAACGTTGAATGAAACTGTACCTACTGCACTACGACAGGTACAAGGTACTCTTGAAGTCTGGCATCAAACGGGAAATGCACATATTGATGTCATGCAACAAGCTTATGATGGCGTACCATTTAAAGCCCGCGTGGAGGCTTTTATTGAAGATATGGCTGCCGCTTACACCTGGGCAGATATTGTTATTTGTCGAGCAGGCGCAATAACCATCAGT
This sequence comes from Thiomargarita sp., assembly GCA_023143415.1. Lineage (GTDB taxonomy): Bacteria > Pseudomonadota > Gammaproteobacteria > Beggiatoales > Beggiatoaceae > QNES01. The sequence goes on from JAGLHR010000416.1 coordinate 10,573, forward strand.
GAATTGGCACAAGTAGGCGTTGCAAGTATTTTAGTCCCCTATCCCTATGCTGTTGATGATCACCAAACGCGCAATGCCCAATTTTTATCAGAAAACGGCGCAGCAATACTATTACCACAAACGGCATTTACTGAACAAAAGTTAGCCATTTTAATAGAAAAATTATACAATAATCCAGATCAGTTGCAAGCAATGTCAGTTGCAGCCCAAAAATCGGCCATGCCAACAGCATTGCAAAATGTAGTCGGCTTAATTATTAAAAATCGTAACTACTCAGAGCAACCATAAAGGATTGCCCCTA
>JAGLHR010000417.1 GCA_023143415.1 Thiomargarita sp.
GTTAGCCTCGAATGCCCCTACAAATCTCCACATATTCAGTGGCTGTAGGCGAACCGGTGTGTTCGCCCTTGTTTAACTTAATGGCATTGATCCTACGCTTAATGGCACTCATGAATTAAGGCGATTTTTAGTCGAGCCGACTTTAGCTTTGAGTCATGAGCTTGAGCTCATGGCGATGGTGGTATGAAAATTGTCGCTATTCTGCACGTTTTCAAACCTTTTTTTATTATTTCATTAGTAAAAACAATATGTTAAAAAATAACTACGTCAAACCCCCAATTCACAAAAATGTACGAAAACCCTCTCCACAAAATGTACGAAAACCCTCTCATCATTGTTCTTATAAAGTCGATAACAAGTTAGCCGTATTACGCCTTCCCACCCAAGATGAATTATCCTGCGAGGATGACACTCATAAGGAAACTGAACAACATAGACTACAAATGGAATTATTGATTAATTCTCTCAAGCCTTGGTTAGCTAAACATGAAGGCGGTTATGTCAATGGTAATATGTTTATCTATTTCAGTCCAAAGCAGGTTCGTTCTCAATATTTTAAAGGGCCAGATGTTTTTGTTGTGCGTAATGTGTCCAGTGAATGGCGTAAGAGTTGGGTCGTTTGGGATGAGTGCAAAGGGCCTGATATTGTCATTGAGTTGTTATCCGAAAGCACTGCCGATATAGATAAAGGCGAAAAGAAGACAATTTATCAGGATAAATTAAAAGTACCAGAGTATTATTGGTTTGATCCGCTTAATTCCAAAGAATGGGCGGGATTTATACTCAAACACGGGGTTTATGAGGAAATCCCAGCTGATGATAAAAATCGGCTCATTAGTAAAGAATTGGGGTTAGCCTTAACACGTTGGCATGGCGTTTATCAAGGTGGAACAGCGACTTGGTTACGTTGGGAAACGCTTGACGGTGAATTATTGCCTACCCCACAAGAAATAGCGGAGCTTGCTGAAAAACGCGCCGAGGCTGAAACAAAACGGGCTGATGCAGCAGAACAAAAGGCTGATGTCGTAAAACAAGAGGCTGATGTCGTAAAACAAGAGGCTGATGCCGCAAAACAAAAAGCCGAAGCGGCTTATGCGGAAATTGCTCGTTTAAAAGCGTTATTAACGGAAAAAATGTAAGTCGTCTCTCTCGTTCCCAAACTCTGTTTGGGAACCAGGAAATGCTTCAGTACATAAGTACAAAAATGGAAAAAATCATGCATATCTCAAAAATTGAGATTGAAAGACTTTGGGGGAAATACCATATTGAGTGGCATTTAAACCCGGATGTTAATATTTTGGCGGGTATTAATGGGAGTGGTAAAAGTACTATATTAAATATTATTGCCGGAATACTGACCGGTGGAAATTTTGTTGGAGAGGTTGATAATTGGATCGATGAGGTAAAGATTAGTTTTAATGATAATAAGATGCTTTATTTTTCCTCTCATCGAAAAACGATTCTATCAGAGGTTATTAAGATACACCGAATTAGTACATTTGAACAACCTATAAAAACTCAGTCTGCCACTCAAAAACATTTAGAAAAAATTAAGACTGATTTAGATATCCAAATCTTTGAACTCCAAAGAAGCTATTTAAGTTACCAAATCAATCTTGGAAAACAAGTGGAACAGGTTTTTTCAGAGAATGTGCCTATTGATATAAAAAAAAAACGTGAAGAAATTTATGGCAAAAAAGAACTGTTTACACAAACCATCAATCAATTTTTTGCCCAAACTGGCAAAACCATAGAATCTGATAACAGTAATGAAATCGTTTTTCGTCAAAATGACAAAATACTCACACCTTATCAATTATCATCAGGCGAAAAACAAGTATTGCTCATTTTATTATCTGCACTCATTCAAGATAATAAGCCTTATATCCTAATTATGGATGAACCTGAAATTTCTTTACACATAGATTGGCAAGAACAATTAATTCAAGTGATAAGAAGTTTGAATGAAAATGTTCAAGTCATTCTGGCGACACATTCGCCGGCTTTAGTCATGAAGGGTTGGATGGATAAAGTCACAGAAATGGAAGAGATTACAAGACAGGAATAAATATGAGTCGTTTGCTGGATAATATCAAGTCTGACTATTTCAAAGCCATTAATAGTTTAAAGCCTAAAAAAGCGGCGAAAACAATTATGATTTATGTTGAAAATGAAGATGATATATCTCGTTCCCAACCTCTGGTTGGGAATGCATTCTGCAACGCTCTGCGTTGCGGGACACAGAGCGTCCCTGAATGGATTCCCAAACAGAGTAGTTTGGGAACCAGGAAAAAACAAGCCATTGATGCCTTAGTTCATTCAGTGAATCGTCAATTAATGGTACTCAAAACGAATAATCCTGATATTCCTATTAATTCAATTGCTCAAGAATTAGAAGTCTTGGGTGTCAATCCAGATAACACTTATTGTTAAAGGGCATGTTATCTATGATAATGTCGTTTTGATGTTTTTAAAACCATTAGAACAATTGCTCAAGAATGAAAAGATTCAAGAATTTAAAGCCTCTAACTCTGATAAAACCATACTCACCAATAAGATCAAGCAGTATCACGAACAAAAAACGCCCATTGAAAATGTCTTAAAGTTGAACACTAATTACTATTCATGCTTTCTAATGAAAAAAATTGAGAGAGATGTAGAAATTTATCTTGCGAGTGAATGATTTTCGAGGTTTGAGTTTTTTGAAGAAAAACTAAAATATATAAATAGTGAATTAAATCAATCGTTTAAATAGAAATTGGAGAGCGTCATCATTAACCATTCACCATTCACCATTCAAAAGTATAACTGAATATGCTACTCCAATTTATTGTTGAAAATTTTATGTGCTTTGCTGAAGAAACCTTATTTTCTATGGTAGCCAGTACAGAGCTTGAACAACATAAAAATCATTTGATTCCATTAACTGATGAAACTCATTTGCTACGCACCAGCGCATTATACGGTGCTAACGCGCATGGTAAAACCAAATTGGTTGAAGCCATCAGTTTTGCCAAACAGCTTATTGTTAATGGAGTTCAAAAGACTAAAATGATTCCAGTGGAACCATTTCATCTTGATAAAATATTGCGAACTAAACCGAGTCGCTTTGAATTTATTATTTTTTATCAAAATATTCGCTATCATTATGGATTTATCATTAATAACCGACGAGTGCTTGAAGAATGGTTATTTGTTACCCCTAAAAAAAGAGAAGTGCGTTATTTTGAGCGTGTGACTTCAGAAGCCGGTAAAGTGACTGTTGAAATAGGCGGTTCATTAGCGCGTAAAAATTCTAAACAAAGACTGTTTCTTGAATTTGTTGCTCAAGGAACGCGCCCCAATCAACTTTTTTTAACCGAAGCATTAGAGCGTAATGTAAAAAAATTAAAGCCGATCTACGAATGGTTTGAAAATATTTTGCAGGTTGTGCCAGCGAATCCTCGTTATTTGCCCTTGGAAATTAGAGCCAATAAGGAAAAAAACTTTATTACTTTTTTAGGTGATTTTCTGAAGCAGGTTGATACTGGCATACATGATATTATAACGGTTGAAGAAGAGCTTGATTACAATAAACATTTTCCGGGATTGCCGGAACACATACGACTAGAAATGGAGAATGATATTCGTTCTGGTAGTACGATTATTATATTCGGTGAAGGAACATCTTATACCTTATGTGCTAACGAATCGAATGAACCGGTACTTATCCGTTTAGAAACACGACATGATGGACATGATGGGAGTGTCGTTTCTTTTGACTTTTCTAAAGAATCGTCCGGTACACAACGATTGACTCATCTATTGCCTATATTGGTTGATCTGCTTTATAGCGAAAAAGTGTATATCATTGATGAACTGGATCGCAGTTTACATCCGTTATTACCCAAATTCTTTTTAGAAACTTATCTAAAAGGTATTGCCAATCAACATCGCAGTCAGTTAATCTTTACCACGCACGATACGCATTTATTGGATTTAAACCTATTGCGTCAAGACGAAATCTGGTTTCTCGAAAAAAATGAGCAAGGTGCCTCACACCTGTATTCATTGGTTAACCTTAAAATGAGTTCAGACTTAAATATTCAAAAGGGTTATCTTCAAGGGCGATTTGGAGGGATTCCTTTTATTGGTGAACTTGAACAATTAGGTTGGTTGACCAAGGAATAAAATATGGCTCTAACACAGAGAAAAAAACGCCCTATTAATCGTAGTTTAAAAACTTTAGGAGATACACGCTTATTAATTATTGCGACTGAGGGTAGAATCACTGAAAAACAGTATTTTGCCCAATTTCATAATCGGCGTGTACAAGTTAAGGTGATTCCAACAGGCGAAGATAACAAATCTTCACCTGAATATGTTCTGAGAAGATTAAAAGATTTTCGTCAAAAACATGATTTAGAAGTTAATGATGAACTGTGGTTGATGATTGATGTTGATAGGTGGAAGGACAAAAAACTGAGTTCAGTGACTAAAGAGGCTAAAGCAAGTGGCTTTAAATTGGCTGTCAGTAATCCTTGTTTTGAAACTTGGTTGCTTTGCCATTATATTTTGCCTACTAGCATAACAATAGTATCTTGCCAACAAATCACGGAACAATTGAGTAATGAATTAAAAAAGGTTCATAAGTATGGCTATAATAAAGCCAAGCTGAATACTGATGATTTTAAACCTTATGTAGAACAAGCGATACAAAATGCCAGAGCATTGGATAATAATTATAGTGCAAGATGGCCTCTCAAGTTGGAACACACGTTTATAAAATAGTCGAACAAGTCGTAGAATATAGCAATGGTTAATTGTGACAGAGTTTGGGAACCAGGAAAAACTCTTATCTCGTTCCCAAACTCTGTTTGGGAATGCATTCAATGACGCTCTGCGTCATACGATCAACACATAGCGAAAAAATCAAGTCCAACGCGGAGCGTTGTGGAATGCACTCCCAAAGTGAGTTTGGGAACGATAAAGGATTGTATAAGGGATTAAATCTGAATACCGTTTGTTCTAATCCTTTCTTATATACAATCCTTGTAGTTACTCGTTATACTGCGTTAATTCTATAAAGTTAAAGGATGTAAATGAATATATTGGCTTTTAGTGATGTTCATTGTGACGTTATTTCTATCAACAAAATATTAGAAAAATCAAAAGCGGTTGATTTAATCATCGGTGCTGGTGATTTTAGTCATGGAGGTGGAACTGGACTAAAGGAAGTCATCAAAAAGTTCAGTCAGATTAACAAACCTTGTGTGTTTGTACCCGGAAATTGTGAAACCTTCCAACAACTCAATCAAGAATGCAAAAATGGGAATAACCTTCATGTCTTGCATGGAACCGGAATAAATCTGAATGGCGTAGAAATATTTGGTGTAGGTGGCGGTATTCCAGTGACTCCATTTGGTTCATGGAGCTATGATTTTACAGAAGCACAGGCGAGAGACTTGCTTTTGGATTGTGTCGATGGCTCTATATTAGTTACCCATTCTCCAGCAAAAGGTATTTTGGATACTTCCTCTTCTGGCAAAAGTTTGGGCAGTCTGGCTATAAGGGAAGTTTTAGAGACAAAACGAATTAAGTTACTTGTTTGTGGTCATATACATGCCAGTTCCGGCAAAATTCAAAGGATTGGTTATACGGATGTGATTAATGCGGGTGGTTATGGCGTGGTATATACAATGAAAGAGTAGCATAAAACTCTCGAAGTGAACGAGAAAAAAGAGATATCCAGAAGTACGTTACCAAATACCAGATATTTATATGGTTTAGGCTTGTCTCGGCGCGGCTAATTCAACTCAGGGCATCCGTTCTTTCTAAAAACTAAAGTATTTTTAAAACATAAATGTAGTAAAATACTAATTCTTATGTAACTACTCAGGGCAACCACAAGGGATTGCCCCTACATCAGAAGATTTTCGTCACTCGATTTATGAATATTGTTGTAGGGGCAATCCTTTATGGTTGCCCTGAGTTGTAGG
>JAGLHR010000418.1 GCA_023143415.1 Thiomargarita sp.
CTGTCAGGTCTGATTCAACATGGTGGAATTGATTTCATTTTCGAAGTTTTAGTTTTTTGAAAAAAACTAAAGTCGAGGCTAAAGTTTTTTTGAATAAAAAACTTTAGCCTCGACTTGAAACGTTCCTTAGCTTTGGAGTGTACTTATGAAACTTAAATCAACTCAACTGAATCATTATCTGAAACAACAAGGACTTTCCGCGATTTATTTATTAACAGGCGATGAACCTTTGCAAATGATGGAATGTGCGGATACACTGCGGACTTTTGCCCGCACTCAAGGTTTTACGGAACGGGTGATTTTAAGCTTAGAAACCGGGTTTGATTGGAGTAGCCTTGATCAATATGCGAATAGCCTTTCTTTATTTGCCACTAAACGTCTGATAGAAATTCGTTTAGGGCAAAAATCCCCCGGTACTGATGGGACAAAAGCGTTGATCGCTTATGCTAATCACTTGCCCCCAGACACTGTTTTATTAGTCACAGCAGATAAATTGGATGCCAGCAAACAAAAAACGAAGTGGTTCAAAACCTTAGATGAACGGGGCGTAGTGATACAAATTTGGCCCCTTAACATATCAGAGTTGCCCAGATGGATAAGCCAACGTATGAGTAAACACGGTTTGCAAGCCCCCATAGAAGCAATTAATATTATCGCAGAACGTTCTGAAGGACATTTACTCGCCTGCGCCCAAGAAATTGAAAAATTACGTTTATTATATGGAACCGGTCAAATTGACACCGCGCAAGTGCTTGAAGCGGTGGCAGATAGTGCCCGTTTTGAATTATTTGATTGGATGGATACGGTATTGGCAGGTGATGTGCGACGCTGTACCCGTCAATTACAGGGCTTACAGGCTGAAGGAATTGTGCCTGTTTTAGTCGCTTATGCTTTAAATCGAGAAATACGCAATTTATCTCAAATCACTTATGCACTCAAAATGGGAAAACGTCAAGATCAAGTTTTTAAGACTTATCGTATCTGGTCAACACGTAAAAATGTGGTGTCCAATGCGATTAAAAGGTATCCACAACCTCGCATTTGGCAAGATTTTTTGCAAGAAACCGTAAAAATAGATCGTATCATCAAAGGTGTCGGAAATGGTAATCCCTGGGATGAATTGCAGCGGCTGAGTTTACAAGTAGCGGGTGTCAAGTTTAGAACAATGTCAGAATCTGTGATTTAACAAAATTTGTAACTACTCAGCGGTTAGCCTTGAAATCAATTTCAAGGCTCAAAGCATTCGAGGCTAAAGTTTTTTTAAAGAAAAACTTAAACCTCGAATACCTGAACTAGTACAGGATGGCGGAAATTTCCAGACCATTTTAAAGGCAAAGAAATCCGATTTTTTCAAAAAATCGGATTTCTCAATGGTCTGAAGATTTCCACCCTCCAGCACTAGTCTGATTCAACATGGTATATTTCATGCACCTTCCTTAGCTGTCCGCCTTGAAATTGATTTCAAGGCGGAGTAGTTACGAAGATTTTAAATTAATGCTTGACATTAAAACTCATCAAGTGTATCATTAGCACCCTACCTAATTCAATGGAGAGGTACCGAAGCGGTCATAACGGCACCGACTCGAAATCGGTTGGTCCTTTTAACAGGGCGCGCGGGTTCGAATCCCGCCCTCTCCGCCATTATTTAAGAATGCTCTCGAAACTGAAATCTCAATCTCAATCAATCAATCCGATTATTATCCACTCCCAATTCAAAACTTTCACTCACATTGTTGACTTTTACCGTATAAACCCCAGCAGACATCCCATCCACATTAAGGGGAATGATTTCTTGAAAAGGTTTAATCCCCTGTGTACAAGGCTTATCCTTTTGATAAGTTGTGAGTATTTTGACAATTAAGGTATTACCGCTTCGATCTTCAATAATGTCATCAATATGGGTACAATCATCTGGTAAACTGCCCCAAACAGCAACATTGACTTGTACAGGAAAAGATTCAAGCACCTTAACATTAATATGTTCAACAGATGCTTCATTTTTTCCGACTATATAAGCATCATGCTTTCCGACTTTCTCTTCTAACTGATTAGGAAAATGCTTTATTGTTGTTGGGGAAGTTTGTTTACAGGAGACGATAAACAGGTTAAATAAAATTAAAATCACCAATGGACGAATAAAATTCAACATACAAACTCCGTAGATAAGCCATATTCGGCTTTTACTTATGAAAATAATTGCTTATTTTAAGTCCTTTGCCATAAAAATGACAAATTCTAAAAGTTAAACATCACGTTAATGTGTACTGAACGCACTTCAAAACGGTGAAAATTTTAACCTGATGAAATTTAAGGGAAAATTCGTTTCATGGAGTACAAAATAAATAATGATTTCAAAATAATTGATAAGGTTTGAATGGATTTATGATTTTTTAGGAAAATCCCTAAACGAAACCCAACGATTTTTAATTCACCATTCATCATTCGAGGTTTGAGTTTTTTGAAAAAGAACTCAAACCTCGAAACAATTCACCATTCACAATTCACCATTAAACATTCACCATTCACCATTCACCATTCACCATTTCTCCGATGAACGGCTTGTAAAGTATTTTCCAATAAAGTCGCTACTGTCATTGGACCAACACCACCAGGCACAGGTGTAATCCAACTCGCATGTTGTGAAGCCGCCACAAAATCGACATCGCCCACCAAACGACCATCATCAAGTCGATTCATACCCACATCAATAACAATAGCCCCTGGCTTAATCCAATCGCCTGGTATCATAAGGGGTTTTCCTACAGCAGCCACGACAATATCCGCATTTCGCACTTGAGCCATTAAATCCCGACTATACTTATGGCAAACAGTAATAGTACAACGTTTATTCAATAATTCCAATGCCATTGGACGACCAACAATATTTGATTCTCCAATGATCACGGCATCTAACCCGACAAGCTCAATTCCGGCGTGTGCCAACAGCGTCATAATTCCTTTGGGCGTACATGGACGCAATAATGGCATACGCACGGCTAATCGTCCCAAATTATAGGGATGAAATCCATCAACATCCTTCTCTGGCACAATACGCTCAATCACCAATTCACTATCAATATGATCCGGCAAGGGCAATTGTACTAAAATACCATCAATCTCATTATCCTCATTAAGTTGATCTAGCAACGCCAATAATTTTTCTTGTGACGTATTTTCTGATAAATCAAAAAATTTTGAAATAATGCCAACCTCTGCACACGCATTACGTTTATGACGGACATAAACTTGTGAAGCAGGATCATCACCGACGAGTACCACCGCTAAACCCGGAGGGCGCAGCCCTTGATCAATACGTGCTTGAACTTGTTTTTTAACGCTCTGGCGCAGCCCAGCAGCAATGGTTTTACCGTCTAATAATTTTGCAGTCATTTTTATCAATTATCAGTTTTCGGAGGTTTTCAAAACCTCAAGTTTGATGTTTTAGGAGTCAGTCTTAATATAGATATTTAGATAATTATTTTCACTAATGATCACGCAAAGGCGCAAAGCGGTTCAATTTTCTTCTTAGGAATGAAAATTAAATTATTTCCGAAATTAAACCTGATTCAACATGGTCGAATTGATTTCATTTTCGAGTCGAGGCTAACGTTTTTTCTTTAAAAAAACGTTTCGAGGCTAAAGTTTTTTTCTTTTAAAAAAAACTTTAGCCTCGACTCGACTTGAGTTTTTTTCAAAAAACTCAAACCTCGAAACGTTCCTTAGCCTCGAATGCTTTTTGCCTTGAAATTGATTTCAAGGCTAACCGCTGAGTAGTTACCTCTTTTTTTAGGATGGCTGAGTAGTGACGACCAACAGTAGCAATAGTGCATCCAGCCGCAATTATCGTACTTATTGGCGCAATGGCTTATGGTTTAGCTCATACATTAACTCGCTCTATAGTTAAACTATGATACTCCATTATCTGTCGTATTTTATATGTGCCTCCTTCAATTGCCCATTGCTTTAGCACTTTCATTTGGCAATTGGGTAATGCCTGAAGGCATTATGTGGTTCTGGTTATTATTAGTTGGTGTTACAGCAATATCAGCCCATTACAGTTTATCAAAAGCCCTTTCTCACGCTGATGCAATGGTAGTCATACCAATGGACTTCCTTCGTTTACCAATTATCATGCTGGTTAGTTTGTATTTCTATAACGAGAGTATTGAATGGTTCTTGCTTCTTGGTGCATCTATTATGCTATTTGGTAATTATTTAAATTTAAAACATGAAATCGTAAACTCGTAAGGTGTATTAAACTATAAGATTTGTAACTCGTAAGCAAATGTACCAAATATCGCAATCACTCAGGGTTTTTCGTCCGGTGTATGACGCTTCGCTTATACACCCTACGAGCTACGAGCTGTATTGGTGGGCAACAACATTGCCCACCCTACCCGGCTGAGCTGTGAAGGGTGGAGCATTTCATCAGGATAACGTCGCAAATCAGCCGCCCGCGCGTAGCGGTTTTTGGGTCGGTTGCATTTGCCTGGTTAGGACATTGTTTGTCCATGATTCCATAACTCGTATTCACTAATATCAATCTCACTATTCCAAAAGACGGCGTAGCCTCCTTGCTCTACTTGTACGGTCTTAAACAGAGCTGAATTCTTTAATGGAGAAAACATTTCCTTTTCTAGTAAGGGAGCCAAATCATATTTTTTCTTTTGTCTATTTTTGAACTCAATCACCAAGGTATGGTCGTTAACGGCATTTACGGCTAATATTTTTGGAACGATCATTTGTTACTCCAGTGAAGAAAGTTTATGAAATTCTTGTTTATTCCACATTTCGAGCAATTCATTTTGGTTTGTCGTTGCCCATTCAACTACCAGTTTCTTTGCTCTTTTAGGTAGATCACCTTCAATCATTTCGAAGGTATTAATATCGAATAATCCAACATATTCACCATATACCGCATGAAAATGTGGTGGAGGATGATCGCTAAAAAACAACTTGATAACTATTCCATAAAATCTTGCAATTTCAGGCATATTTAATTCCTATTTTTTTGTTCTAAGGCGCAGGAAATAAACTACGCAAAAAGAAACCAAGTTTCGAGGCTAACGTTTTTTTTGAAAAAAAACGTTAGCCTCGAATTGAATTCGAGCTTCAAGTTTTTTCTGTAAAAAAACTTGAACCTCGAAACTTGGTTTCTCGTCACAGTTGTTGCGTCAATTATTTGTTGCCACGTCCCTAACACCACTTTTGAGCCGCCGATAGGTCGGTCTCGAAGATAAAGTTAATTAATGCAAATGGTGCATGACGCTATCGCTTATGCACCCTACAAATCTACAAATCACAAATTATTCAAATTGACCAGTCAAACATATACGGCTTACGAGTTACAAATCTACAAATCACAAATTATTCAAATTGACCAGTCAAACATATACGGCTTACGAGTTAACAACTATCATCTATTTGATTCGCCCCATTTCACGCAAAGTGTTCAAGTCGCTTTCAAATTCCGTCACATCATAGTGAACGGGAATTTGACGGCTACCCAGCAATAATTGAAATGGCCATTGATTCATCCGAGCGAGTTTGCTTGCTTGTCCCATTGAAAGTTTTTCTTTTTGATACAGTAAAATGGCAATTTCCTGTAACAGTTCTTTTTCAGTCATGCGAGTAGAATAAACAATATTATCAGGTATAACAACACTCATAATGATTCCTTATTTTTTTCCATTTTGAAAAAGATTTGTAACTATTCAGTCTTAGTTGTACTCCAAAAAGAGCAACAAAGCTAAAGCGTTGTAAGTAGCAAAGTATAAATTTTCAGAGATTTTATTCTCAGAAACCGAGTTTTTGATTTTTTCTTCAATAACGACAAGGATTTTATATAAAAAAGGATTTAAAAACCATAATAACTACAAGGATTGGAGACAAGATTTAAAACAAGTCACTGAGATCAATTAATGTTCAGACCTGACAGGTTTTGGAAACCTGTCAGGTCTTGTTCATCAACGTTTAAATTGCCCTACCCTTAACTATCAGGGCGAAGTGTGCCGTTGCACCAACAGGACGTTGCCCACCCTACCTGACTTGAAAGATAGATGATGGTGGGTGTGGCATAGATGGTTGGAGCGTTCGCTATTCTACCCACCCTATTTTAACCCATGCTACGCTCGCTATTTAAGGGAACAACACAAAATTCATCCCAACATGAGTGAAGTGAGCGTCACCAGTCAGAATATCTGTAATTCCAAATTCTTGCATCACAACCATTGATGTTAAATCAGTGAATGAAATGTCCGGTTTATCTTGGAATTTAAACCGTCACTTTTGAGAGGCTTCAAATCGTTCTGGTGTAATCCAAACTAGGTTGAGATAACCGTTTTCTACTGCCGTTGAAAGGGTATCAAATGCTTTTACCGCCAAATCAACGGGCAACCGTTTGAAAAGGAGAGTATAGACTTCATCCAACACATAGTCAGTCGTTATGATTGTGCCTTGTTTATTCTGCACTTCTTTGTAAAGCTGGATGACTTGTTGATGATGCTTTTCTTTGCGATTAAAGAGATTGAACCAACCCCAAGTATCAATACGTCTTCATAGCACTCCATACAGCATATCATCAAGGTTTTCCGAAAATGGGGCGACATCAACTATACCAATCAAGCATAGAATCGGATCATTTTCAGGTGGTAAGACAATTCTGTCGATTGATGTTGCCGCTTTGCCGCTTTGCTTGAACTTGAGATACCTGATAAAGTTTTGTAACTCAGCCAGATATGAACTCGACAGTTGTTCGATTTCCAAAAACAATTCTTGTCGTTTGAGCAATTTCCATCGTTTTATTTCTTTTGTAATATATAAGGTGGAAGAGCGATATTTGCCGTTGGAATGAAAAAAATGGTGGGAGAGCTTAGCTGCTAGATCGTCGCTCAAGTCAAAGATCGTGCCGACTGCGATTCCACCCAAACTGGCTACTTTTTTAACCCATGCTACGCTCCAATGCCATTAAGTTCTTGGAGCCCATTCGAGGACTCCAAGAAATTTTCCTTTCGAGGTTCAAGTTTTTTTACAGAAAAAACTTGAACCTCGAAAACTTAATGGCATTGATGCTACGCTCGCTTACGTTGGCTACCTTGAATTGAACCACGCCGTTTTTTTACATTGGTGAGTTTCAGTATAACAGATTAACGCCATAACCCTAATGGCACTTACTTAAGGAT
>JAGLHR010000419.1 GCA_023143415.1 Thiomargarita sp.
CTGGCAGGTCTGGTTTTAAAGTTGATTAAATTATTTTATGTACGTTCCTAAAGCAGACTAATTTCGAGGTTTAAGTTTTTCTTTAAAAAACTTAAACCTCGAAAATAATTTAGCTGAGCCTGCTTTAGCTGTCAGCCTTGAAATTGATTTCAAGGCTGAGTAGTTACAAATAAAATTATGTCACCAAACCCAAGCCAAAACTCACCAGAAAATACTCACCTACGAGACAATCACCAAAGGGGAACCGTTGGTGCTTTTCTACAAGAAAATATTGCAGCCGATTCAAGCCTATCAATTGTTTCTGCTTATTTTACGATCTATGCCTTTGCCGAATTAAAATCCAAACTGAGCAATATTGATAATATGCGATTTCTGTTTGGTGAACCTCACTTTATTAAGTCTATTGATCCCAGTAAAACCGAACTCAAAGCTTTTAGGATTGAAGAAGATGGCTTAAAACGCCTCAAAGTTTGCCTCCAACAAAGTCCGATAGCCAAAGATTGCGCCGACTGGATTAAACAAAAAGTCCAAATAAAATCAATCCGACAATCCAATTTTCTGCATGGCAAAATGTATCATATTAGCTACAATGATGCAGAAAAAGCCATTTTAGGCAGTTCCAATTTTACCCTGCGTGGTTTAGGTTTATCTAATACGCCCAATCTTGAACTTAACCTCATCATTGATAGTGATCGAGATCGCCGTGACTTAAAAGCATGGTTTGATGGGCTTTGGGATGATGAAAAAATGGTAAAAGACGTAACCGCAGATGTTTTAGAATATTTAGAACAATTGTATTTGCCGGCTGCGCCAGAATTTCTCTATTACAAAACCCTTTATCATCTATTTAAACAATTCCTTGAAGAACAAGCCAATACGGGTATTCTTGAGGCAAAAACGCATTTTTATGAAACACAAATTTGGAATAAATTATATGATTTTCAACAAGATGGCGTAAAAAGTGCCATTGCAAAATTGGATAAACATAACGGTTGCATTATTGCAGACAGTGTCGGTTTAGGAAAAACCTTTGAAGCCCTTGCCGTTATCAAGCATTTTGAATCACTTAATTATAATGTACTCGTTCTTTGTCCCAAAAAACTCAGACAAAATTGGACTCAATATAACAACACCAGCGATAAACGTAACCCCTTTACCCAAGATCGTTTTCGATACACCGTATTATCTCATACCGATTTGAGCCGTGACAGTGGCAAGGTGGGAGATATTGACTTAAAAACGATTCATTGGGGAGCTTTTGACTTGGTTGTGATCGACGAATCACACAATTTTAGAAATAACGCTGCCGATAAAAAAGATGACTTTGGTAAAGTCATTCGTAAAAGCCGCTATAACCGCTTGTTGAATGACATAATTAAAAAAGAAGGCGTTGCAAAAACCAAAGTATTATTACTTTCCGCTACGCCCGTTAATACAGATTTAAAAGACTTACGCAATCAGCTTGCTTTTTTTACTGAAGGACAAGACAATGCTTTTCAAGAAAGCTTAGGTATTCAAAGTATCAAAGCCACTTTGGATAACACACAAAAGTATTTTAAAGAATGGGCAGAACGTAGCGGTGTGCGTCATAAAAATGCGTTGTTAGAAAAACTGGGAACTGATTTTTTTAAATTATTGGATGAGTTGACGATTGCCCGTTCCAGAAAACACATTGAACAGTATTATCAAGCGACAATCGAAGCATTGGGAGATTTTCCAAAACGGCTGCCACCCATTGCGATTTGTTCTGAGATAGATGTACAAAAGCAATTTATATCTTATCAAGATTTGAATGAAACTATTTCAAAGTACAAATTGGCGGTTTTTAATCCATCGGCTTATGTCAGAGCAGAATATCAGGATCATTATAAAATCAAACAATCTAAGCAACAAGAGCATTATTTGATTGGTATGATGAAAGTCAATTTTTTGAAACGCTTGGAAAGTGCCGTTCATGCCTTTGCACTCACTATGGAACGCACGGTGAAAAAAATTGAGGCATTGGAAAAGAAAATAACCCGTTTTAAAACAGCGCAATCGGAAAACCCAAACTTTGATTTTGCTGAATTAAATCCTGAGACGCTGGATGATGAGGAATTAAAAGAAGCCTTACAAATCGGTCAAAAACTCATTTTCAAATTTGCTCATCTTGATGTTGATGCTTGGCTCTGTGATTTACAGAAAGATAAGGCACAATTGCAATCACTCCATGACGCTGCCAAAGCCATTACTATTGAAAGGGATGCTAAACTGGCTAAACTAAAAAAACTGATTGCACATAAAATACGCCAACCCACCACGAATAAAGACAATAAACCCAACCGTAAAATATTAGTGTTTACGGCTTTTGCTGACACCGCCATTTATCTTTATAACGCTTTAGAAACATGGGTGACTAAAGAGTTAAGCGTCAATATTGCAATGGTATCAGGGCAGAGCAATAAAACCACTTTTGGCAAACATGATTTTGAAGATATCCTGATGCACTTTTCGCCACGTTCAAAAGAACGGGATATTTTTGATAATATAGATAAAAGTCAAGAAATTCATTTACTGATTGCCACCGACTGTATTTCTGAAGGGCAAAATTTGCAAGACTGTGATTACCTGATTAATTATGATATTCACTGGAATCCGGTGCGAATTATTCAACGCTTTGGGCGTATTGATCGACTTAATAGTCGTAACCAAACGGTGCAATTAGTCAATTTTTGGCCGACAGAAGATTTAGATGATTATATTAATTTGAAAGATAGGGTGGAAGCACGGATGGCTTTAGTGGATATTGCCGCGACTACTAAGGATAATCTCCTCACACCAGAAGAAGCCCAAGAAGAAATCAGCTTTCGGGATCAACAACTTAAACGACTCAAAACGGAAATATTGGATTTAGAAGATTTTGATGAGGGAGTCACTTTAAATGAATTTACCTTGGACGATTTTCGGATTGAGTTAAGCCATTACCTTGAACAAAAAAAACGGCAATTAGAACAAGCCCCTTATGGCTTATATGCGATTGTGCCACCCTATCATGATGACAATTGGCAAATAAGCCCTGGGGTTATTTTTTGCTTAGAATACAAACCAAAACAGTTGACTCAAAAAAAGGCTCAATCTGATAATATCAATCCATTGCAACCTTTTTTTTTGGTTTATCTGCTTGATAATGGCTCGGTAAAATATAACTTTACTCGCCCAAAAGAAACTTTGCATGTTTTCCAAAAACTCTGCGTTGGCAAAACTGAATCTTATCAAGACTTATGTCGCCTGTTTGATAGAGAGACAAAAGAGGGAGCAGAGATGGAATTTTACAATAACTTACTTGATCAAGCCGTTGCATCAATCGTGCGCTTGTTTAAAAAACGTCATTCTGGTAGTCTATTTGCAGGGCGGGGTGGAAAATTGCTTGACACCCAACAGCAGATAGAAGGTAGCGAAGATTTTGAATTGCTTTCTTGGCTGGTGATTAAATCAGCCGATAATTGATATATTTGTCGGAACGAGAAAAATAAATGGAGACATGAGAGATGCAAATATTCAAAAATCGTTGGTTTAACAAATGGGCTAAGAAAAACTTGTGGATAGTGTCTTGATAACAGCGGTTGCAGAAATGGAGCAAGGTTTGATAGATGCTGAACTCGGTGATCATGTTGTAAAGAAACGGATACCTTTACCAGGTAGAGGAAAACGTGGTGGTGCGCGTACTATTCTTGCTTATAGAATCGAAGACAAAGCGTTTTTTATTTATGGCTTTGCTAAAAATAGGCAAGATAATCTTAATGCGACAGAACTGGAATCCTTGCAAATTTTGGCCGCTGATGTGTTAGGATATGATAATGCCACACTGAAAAAAATGGTTGAGCAAAAAAAGTTAATCGAGGTGAACAACGATGAATAAATCAATCCTTGAGGTGGTACATGAAACCGCGCTGGATTTGCATGAAGCCGGTGCTATGAAGCTGAAAACACTGCGAGAAATTGAATCCTTGTGCTTACCATCGGTCAAACAATACAGCGCGAACCAAATCAAGTTGATACGTTTGAAAAATGAAGTCAGTCAGTCTGTGTTTGCAGCGTATTTAAATACCAGCCTATCTACCGTGCAGAAGTGGGAGTCTGACCGAAAACTTCCTAACGGGCCATCTCTGAAATTATTGAGTTTGGTCGAGCAAAAGGGTTTGGATGTTTTAACTTAATTTATCCTTATTGATTTTCATAAAAAATGTCACGCAAAGACGCAAAGACGCAAAGGAATCAAAAATCACCTTGACGAAATGAGGAATAAAAGATTGTCATTCAAGTTTTTCTTCAAAAAACTCAAATTAAATCCCTTTGCTGCGTCTTTGCGTGAGCAACAGACTGAGTCGTTACAAAAAATTTTAGCCTCGAAACCATTAAGAAACATGCACAAAATAATTTCTACAACGTTGCTTCAAACCTGACAGGTTTTTAAAACCTGTCAGGTTTAATTGTCGATTTTATTTTATGCACATTCCTAACCCTCGATCATCAAGTTTTTTTCGTTATTCCAAACAATAAC